>JBDIAM010000001.1:0-49502 GCA_039812445.1 Piscicoccus intestinalis
AACCTCGAGGAGGGCCCGGTCGACAAGCCGATCATCGCCCGCGTCGACGGCCGCCGGCCCCCGATGAAGGGCGAGACGCTGCGGTTCGCGCCGAAGGAAGACCACGTGCACCTGTTCGACGCGCAGAGCGGCGTGCGCCTCTGAGGCGACCCGCCGACCGGCCCACGCAGGCCCTGACTGAGCGAGGGGGCCGCACCCGCGATCCGGGTGCGGCCCCCTCGCCGTGTCAGCATGGATGGGTGCCGCTTCAGATCACCGCCAACCGCCCGGACCCCGCGCTGTTCGATCTGCCCTGGTCGACTCCGTTGGAGGAGTGGGACGCCCGCTATCTCGCCGCGCTGCCTCGCGGCATCTCCCGGCACGTCGTGCGCTTCGTGCGCGTCGGCGACCTCGTCATCGCGGTCAAGGAGATCAAGGAGGAGATCGCGCGCGGCGAGTACGAGTTGCTGCGCTCGCTGCGCCGCCTCGACATGCCCTCGGTCGTGCCGTACGGCATCATCAGCGGGCGCAAGGCCGCCGACGGCACGCCGCTGGACGCCTGCCTCCTGACCCGGCACCTGGAGTTCTCCCTGCCCTACCGCGCGCTGTTCAGCCAGCGGCTGCGCCCCGACACCGCCAAGCGGCTGCTCGACGCCCTCGCCGTGCTGCTCGTGCGGCTCCACCTGGCGGGCTTCTGGTGGGGCGACGTGTCGCTGTCGAACACGCTGTTCCGGCGCGACGCCGGCTCCTTCACCGCCTACCTCGTCGACGCGGAGACGGGTCAGCTGCTGCCCGCGCTGAGCAACGGCCAGCGCACCCACGACCTCGACATCGCCCGCGTCAACATCGCCGGTGAGCTGATGGACCTCGCCGCGGGCGGCGTGCTCGAGGACGAGGCCGACCCCATCGAGATCTCCGAGAACATCGTGCTGCGCTACGAGCAGCTGTGGGAGGAGCTGACCGGCGTCGAGCGCTTCGAGACCGGAGACCGGTGGCGCGTCGACGAGCGGATCCGCCGGCTCAACCAGCTCGGCTTCGACGTCGACGAGCTGGCGATGACCACCGACGTCGACGGCACGTCGATCCAGATCCAGCCCAAGGTCGTCGACGCCGGGCACCACAGCCGCCGGCTCATGCGGCTGACCGGGCTCGACGTGCAGGAGGGCCAGGCCCGCCGGCTGCTCAACGACCTCGATTCGTTCCGGGCCGGCGAGAACCGCCAGAACGAGAGCGAGGAGATCGTCGCGCACGATTGGATGACTCGGGTCTACGAGCCGATCGCCCGCAACATCCCGCGCGACCTGACCCACAAGCTCGAGCCGGCCCAGGTGTTCCACGAGGTGCTCGAGCACCGCTGGTACCTCTCGGAGAAGGTCGGCGGCGACGTGACGACCGAATGGGCGTTCGCCGACTACCTCGCGCACGTGCTGCCGACCAAGCCCGACGAGGAGTCGGTCGTCGGCATCGACACGATGGCGCTGCCGGTGGTCGCCCGCCGGAGCGGACCGCACACAACAGCGTGAGGTCAGGCCCGCGAATCAGCGGCGGCGGCGGGCGATCTCGTACAGCGCGACCCCCGCGGCGACGCCGGCGTTGAGCGACTCCATGCCGGCCGACATCGGGATCGAGACGATCTGGTCGCAGGTCTCCCGCACGAGGCGGGACAGGCCCTTGCCCTCCGAGCCGACGACGACGACGAGCGGCTCGGTGGCCAGCTCGAGGTCCGGCAACTCGACGTCCGCGTCCATGTCGAGACCGACGACGAAGTACCCCGCCCGGCGGAAGTCCTCCAGCGTGCGCACGAGGTTCGTCGCCTGGGCCACCGGCACGCGGGCGGCCGCACCGGCGGAGGTCTTCCAGGCCGCCGCGGTCATGCCCACCGACCGCCGCTCGGGCAGCACGACGCCGTGCCCGCCGAAGGCCGCGACCGAGCGCACGATCGCGCCGAGGTTGCGCGGGTCGGTGATGCCGTCGAGCGCCACGACGAGCGGGACGCCCGGGCTCTCGGGGTCGTGCAGATCGGCCGGGTCGCGGTACCGGTAGGGCGGGACCTGCGCGGCCAGCCCCTGGTGCACCGACCCGTCGGTGAGCCGGTCCAGCTCCCCGCGGGGGGTCTCCAGGGTGGGGATCGAGCGCTCCGAGGCGATCTTGAGCACCTCGCGCACCCGGTCGTCGACCTCGATCCGGCCCGCCACGTAGAGGGTGGCGACCGGCACCTGCGCGCGCAGCGCCTCGACGACCGCGTTGCGTCCGGAGATGATCTCGTGCTGCGAGCGGCCGCGCGGCCCCGGCGGGCGCACGCTGCGGGCGGCGTCACGACGCGCCCGGGCGGCCGCCGCGGCCTTGTGCGCCTTGTGCGCGACGCGGTCCTCCGCCTTGGGTGTGGGCCCGCGGCCCTCCAGGCCCTTGCGGCGCTTGCCGCCGCTGCCGACGGTCGCGCCCTTCTTCGACTTCCGGCGGGTCGCCCCGCGGCGCTGGGAGTTACCGGCCATCAGCTCGTTGCTCCTCGCCTGATTCGTACGCCTGTCATTCCGCGCCTGTCATTCGGCGCCTGCCGTTCGGGCGCCCGGTCGTTCGGGCGCCGGTCATCGGGGCGCCTGTCATTCGGGCTCCCGCGCCAGCGACCAGCGCGCCCCGCCCGCGGTGTCCTCCACGGCGATCCCGGCCGCCTTGAGTCGGTCGCGAATGCGGTCGGCGGTCGCGAAGTCGCGGGCCCGACGGGCCGCGGCCCGCTCCGCGAGCTGCTCCTCGACCAGGCTACCCAGCGCGTCACCCGCCACGGAACCGCCTCCACCGGACGTCCACTGGGCGTCCATCGGATCGACGCCGAGCACGGCGGTCATCGCGCGCACCTCACGCGCGGCCTGCCGGGCGGAGTCGGTGTCGCCCTCGTCGAGGGCGGTGTTGCCGGCCCGCACCCGGGCGTGTACGACGGCGAGCGCACCGGCGGTGTTGAGGTCGTCGTCCATCGCGTCGCGGAACTCGTCCGGGATCGCGGTGGCGTCGACCTCGCCGGGCTCGTCGCGCAGGGCGCGCTCGAGAAAGCCCTCGATGCGCTCGACCGCGGCCTCGGCCTCCGCCAGCGCGCCGGGGTGGAACTCCAGCGTCGAGCGGTAGTGCGAGCCGCCGATGTAGTAGCGCACCGCGAGCGGCCGTGCGGTGCGGGTGATCTCGGGCACGCTCATGCCGTTGCCGAGCGACTTGCTCATCTTCTCGCCGGAGGCCGTCAGCCACGCGTTGTGCAGCCAGTACCGGGCGAAGCCGTAGCCGGCGGCACGCGACTGCGCCTGCTCGTTCTCGTGGTGCGGAAACCGCAGGTCGACGGCGCCGCCGTGAATGTCGAAGGTGTCACCGAGGTACTTGCGCGCCATCGCCGAGCACTCCAGGTGCCAGCCCGGACGGCCGCGGCCGTACGGAGTCGGCCAGGTCGCCGACTGAGGGTCGCCGGGCTTGGCGCCCTTCCACAGCGCGAAGTCGCGGGGGTCGCGCTTGCCGCGCGGGTCGGCGTCGGAGGCGGCCTCCATGTCGTCGATCGCCTGCCGGGTGAGGCTGCCGTACTGCGGGTAGGAGCGCACGTCGAAGTACACGTCGCCGGAGTCGGGGCCGTCGGGGTCGGCGGCGTAGGCGTGCCCGCGCTCGACGAGCCGGTCCATGAGCTCGACCATCTCGGGCACGTGGCCGGTGGCCCGGGGCTCGTAGGTCGGGGCGCGCACGCCGAGGGTCTCCAAGGCCGTCGTCGTCTCCCGCTCGAAGCGGTAGCTCAGCGCCCACCACGGCTCGTCGTTCTCCGCGGCCTTGCGCAGGATCTTGTCGTCGATGTCGGTGACGTTGCGCACGAACGTCACCTCGTAGCCGTGCCCGAGTTCCAGCCAGCGGCGCAGGATGTCGAACGCGACCGCGAAGCGCATGTGCCCGATGTGCGGGGTGCCCTGGGTGGTGAGCCCACAGACGTACATGCCCACCCGGCCCGGTGTCAGGGGCTCGAACTCACGGAGCTCTCCGGCGGCGGTATCGAACAGACGTAGACTCACGCTCCGCAGCCTACAAGGCGGGTGCGCCGCGCCGAGCAGCGCCGGAACCGGGCCGACGGTGCGTGGCACCTCCGCTGCGGGGGCCGCGCGGCCCGGCACCTCACCATTGCGACGCGTCGTCCTCGTCGACCGGAGCCTGACCGGGCAGGCCCGCGAGCAGCTGCTGCAGGTCCCCCCAGACGAGGCTGCCGGGGCGCGGCGCGAAGACCGTCGCGCCGTCGGGGCGGCGCCGGACGACGTATTGCCCGGCCCCCTCGACCCCGACGTACTCCAGGTGCGCGCGCGTCGGCACGCCCAGCGACGGGTTCGCGTCGTCGGGTCCCTCCGGGCGGCTGATCGACCAGCGGGTCCACGGCCGCGTCCACAGGCCGGCGAGGCCGTCGTCGGCGCCGGCCGGCACCGCCACGGACTCGTCCGCGACGCGGGCCTGCACGGACTCGGCGTCGCCCACCTCGTGCGGCGCGTCGTAGTTCCACGTCGGAGCCAGCCCGCCCCAGCGGGCGAAGACCAGCGGCAGCGAGCTGACCGGCACGACCTCGAAGGTCAGCGCCCCACGCGGCGCGCGTTCGGCGTCGGCGTCGAGCGGCAGCTCGCCTTCCTCGATGCCGACGACGGCCACCTCGTGGCCCGCGCAGATCCACGCGCGGCGCACGCCGCGAGCGTTGGTCGCGCGCATCGTCAGCGCGGTGCGCTCCTGCCCGAGGTCGGCGCGGATCTGCAGCGTCCGCTCGGTCGCGTCGCCGGACTCGGTGAACCAGCCGTCGGCGACGAGTTCGGCGCGGGCCGGCTCCGCGGCCCACACGCCGTCGTCGTCGAGCTGCCCGCACAGCAGGGCGAGCAGCCGTTCCGAGACGACCGGGCTGCTCAGCCGGCGCTGCGGGGCGGCCTGCAACGGGCTGAGATCCTCCAGGCCACCGAGCGCCACGTCGTTCACCGCCGCGCCCCGCTCGTGCGGCGCAGACGGGCGACGATCGTGGCCACCGTCTCCTCGATGAGCAGCAGTTGCGACAGCGCGCAGTCGACCTCGATGCGGATCGTGCGACCGCCGTCGACGAAGAGATAGACGTCGTGCGCGAGCGTCAGCACCCCGTCGAGGTGGGCGCTCTGGATGTAGCGGCCGTCGCCCCACTGCGGGTGCGGCCAGAGTTCGCAGTTGACGAGCAGCGCGTCCGGATGCGCCAGCCGCAGCTCCTTCATGAGCCGCAGCGAGGCGGTCTCGATGCTCTCGCCGCCGGGTTCGACGACGACGCGGACGGTCGTGTCGGTGCCGTCGATGCTGATCGGGCCCTCGAACGCGAGGTCGGCTCCCGGCTGCTCGCGCCGCGACCAGCCGGCCGGAGTGTCACCGGCCAGTTCGATCGACGCGCGACGTGTTACTACCTGCATCATGCGTGTCCCTCCCCCTAGTCAGCAGACGAAGGAGGCATCTCGTCTCGCCCACCCCCCCAGGTGGTGCGATCGAGTGGGTCCCGCCGGACCCGCAGCCCCGTTCGCGGCGGACGAAGCGCGCATGGCCCCGGCCGCCCGTCTCCCGTCCGATCGTCGCGGCGAGTCGAGAGTCGCTCTCGAGCGTGTCCGGCTCCTGTGCGGGGCCTCGCCGCGCCAGCCCGTCGGGCGACGCTTGTGATAGCGCTGTTAAGACTGCAACAGGCTGGGGACGGAGTCCAGCGGTTCTGAACACATGTCTCGGTCGATCGACCGTCTATCGATTCGTCGCGCCGTAGGCCGGTCCGCGAAATCGCGGAAAAAGCGCACAGACCAGGCGGATTCGAGTTGTTACGGCGACGCCCTCATGTATTTATGTGGGATAAGTCACATTAACGTGTCAGGCGCCGTCCGGCCGGCCACGGTGTCTCGCCGACTCCCCAGTGCCGTTGCCCGCCAACCACATTCACCCCCACATGGCCGAAGGCTGCCGTTTCGGTCGAGGGCTCGTGTGAGAGCAGGAGCCCCCGACCGAAAGGGCAGCCTTCGGCCGAGATGGGGTGGGTCGGGTCAGTGGCCGCGGTCGATCCACGCCTGGCGGGAGGGGGCCTCCTCGCCGATCGTCGTGGCGTCGCCGTGGCCGGTGAGCACGAGCGTCTCGCTGGGCAGCGTGAGGAGACGGTTGCTGATCGAGTCGATGATCGTGCCGAAGTCGCTGAACGAGCGGCCGGTGGCGCCCGGGCCGCCGCTGAACAGCGTGTCACCGGTGAACACCGTGGCCAGCTCGGGCACGTGGAAGCAGCAGGCGCCCGGGGCGTGGCCGGGGGTGTGCAGTACCCGCAGCTCGACACCGGCCACGTCGAACGTCTGCCCGTCGGTCAGCTCCTGCTCGGGGTCGCCGTCGAAGACGTCGCGGAACAGGAACCAGTCGTCGCCGTGCAGGTAGCGGTCGGCGCCGGTCGCCTCGCGCAGGGCGTCGGAGACCTTGATGTGGTCGTCGTGGCCGTGCGTGAGCAGGATGGCCTTGACGGTGCGGCCGGCGACCGCCTCCAGGATGGGGGCGGCGTCGTGCGCGGCGTCGATGACGATGCACTCGCTGTCGTCGCCGATGAGGTAGACGTTGTTGTCCACGTCCCACGTGCCGCCGTCGAGGCTGAAGGTGCCGGAGGTGACGACGCGCTCGACGCGCACGCCGTCGACCGGGGCGGGCGTCTGGATCAGCTCGGCGCTCACAGGACCACCACCGAACGCAGCACGTGGCCGCCGTGCATCTTCTCGAACGCGGCCTCGACGTCGCCGATGCCGATCCGTTCGGTGACGAACGCGTCGAGATCGAAACGTCCCTGTTTGTACAGCTCGACGAGCATCGGGAAGTCCCGGCTCGGCAGGCAGTCGCCGTACCAGCTGCTCTTCAGGGCGCCGCCGCGGCCGAAGATCTCGATCATCGGCAGCGTGAGTTGCAGGTCGGGGGTGGGTACGCCGACGAGCACGACGCGGCCGGCGAGGTCGCGGGCGTAGAAGGCCTGCTCGTAGGTCTCGGGGCGGCCGATCGCCTCGACGACGACGTCGGCGCCGAAGCCGCCGGTCAGCTCGCGGATCTTCTCGACCGGGTCGTCGGTCGTGGCGTTGACCGTGTGGGTGGCGCCGAAGTGCTTGGCCCACTCCAGCTTCTGGTCGTCGACGTCGACGGCGATGATCGTCGTCGCGCCGGCCACCTGGGCCCCCGCGATCGCGGCGTCACCGACGCCGCCGCAACCGAAGACGGCGATCGACTCGCCGCGACGCACGCCGCCGGTGTTGACGGCCGCGCCGAACCCCGCCATGACCCCGCAGCCGAGGAGACCGACCGCGGCCGCGTCGGCCTGCGGCACCTTGGTGCACTGGCCGGCGGCGACGAGGGTCTTCTCGCAGAAGGCGCCGATGCCGAGGGCCGGGGTGAGCTCGGTGCCGTCGGTGAGCGTCATCTTCTGGGTCGCGTTGTGGGTGGCGAAGCAGTACTGCGGCTCGCCCTTCTTGCACGCGCGGCACTCGCCGCACACG
This sequence comes from Piscicoccus intestinalis, assembly GCA_039812445.1. GTDB lineage: Bacteria > Actinomycetota > Actinomycetes > Actinomycetales > Dermatophilaceae > Kineosphaera > Kineosphaera intestinalis_A. The sequence goes on from JBDIAM010000001.1 coordinate 7,476, forward strand.
GCCCGCCAGTTGAGGATGACGAAGTCGCCGGGCTCGACCTCGGTGACGCCGTCGCCGACGGCCTCGACGACGCCGGCGGCCTCGTGGCCGAGCAGGAACGGGAAGTCGTCGTTGATGCCGCCCTCGCGGTAGTGCAGGTCGGTGTGGCACACCCCGCACGCCTGGATCTGCACGACGGCCTCGCCGGGCCCGGGGTCGGGCACGATGATGTCGACCAGTTCGACGGGCGCCTTCTTGGAACGGGCTATCACTGCCTTGACGGTGCTGGGCACGCTACCTCCTGGATGCCACCGCGCGCCGAGGCCGGGCTCGACGCGTCGACTCGTTCGCTTTCATGACGTCATGACGTCGTTGCGGCCAGGCTAACGGCAGCGGACGACCTCACGCAGACTGGCCTTCCGGCCGATTCGGCGCCCGGCGGGCTTCATCGGCCTCCGGGCGAATCGCCGTTGTGAGGAGTGCGGTCGCGATGGCCGCCACGCCCTCGCCTCGGCCGGTCAGCCCGAGGCCGTCGGTGGTGGTGCCGCTGACGGAGACGGGCGCCCCGCAGGCGCCGGACAGCGCAGCCTGGGCCTGCGCCCGGCGGGTGCCGATCTTCGGCCGGTTTCCGATGACCTGGACGGCGATGTTGACGATCTCGAAGCCCTCGGCGCGCACGAGCCGGGCCGCCTCCGCGAGCAGGCTCGCCCCCGAGGCGCCGGCCCACTGCGGGCGCCCGGTGCCGAAGTGGGCGCCGAGGTCGCCGATCCCGGCCGCCGTGAAGAGCGCGTCGCAGGCCGCGTGGGCCGCCACGTCGGCGTCCGAATGCCCTTCCAGACCAAGCTCCCCCGGCCACAACAGGCCGCCGATCCACAGCTCGCGACCGCTCTCGGGCGAGGCGTTCGCGTGCACGTCGGTGCCGATCCCGACCCGCAGACCGCCGGCGGCAGACCGTGCGGCTCGGCCGGTCGCCGCACCGCTCATCTCGTCGGTCGTCTCGTCGGTCATCGCAGCACCACCGCGTCGGCGCACAGGCGTTCGGCGCGCTCGAGGTCGCCGGCATCGGTGATCTTGAAGGCCAGCGGGTCGCCGTCGACGACCCGCACCGGCAGGCCGAGGGCCTCGACGAGCGCGGCGTCGTCGGTGGCCCGGCCCCCGTCCCGGTGGGCGGCGGTGATGACGTCGAGGCGGAAGCCCTGCGGAGTCTGAATCGCGCGCAGGCCGGAGCGGTCCGGGGTGTGCGTGACGAGGCCGTCGGCGCCGACCTGCTTGATCGTGTCGGTGACGGCGAGACCGGGCACGACCGCACCGTCTCCGGCCTCCAGCGCCGCGACGACCCGCTCGAAGACGGCGGGCGGGGTCAGGCAGCGCGCGGTGTCGTGGATGAGCACGTGGCGCGGGGCGATGTCGGCCAGTTGCCCGAGTCCGGCGCTCACGGAGTCGGAGCGCTCGGCACCCCCGGCGACGACCCGCACCAGGTCGCTCTCCTTCGGGCCGAGCAGCGCCCGGGCCTCGTCGAGCCGATCGGGCGGCGCGACGACGACGACCCGCACCAGGTCATGACCGCCGGAGACGGCGAACGCCTGGTCGAGCGCCCACCGCAACAGCGGGCGCCCGGCCAGGCGAACGAAGGCCTTGGGGCGATCGGCCCCGAGCCGCGTGCCGGAACCGGCCGCGACGAGGATGACCGCAACGCTCAGGAGGCGAGCACCTCGTCCAGGATCGACTCGGCCTTGACCTCGTCGGTCTTCTCGGCGAGGGCCAACTCGGAGACGAGGATCTGACGGGCCTTGGCCAGCATGCGCTTCTCGCCGGCGGACAGGCCGCGATCCTTGTCGCGGCGCCACAGATCGCGCACGACCTCGGCGACCTTGATGACGTCGCCGGAGGCGAGCTTCTCGAGGTTGGCCTTGTAGCGGCGCGACCAGTTGGTCGGCTCTTCGGTGTGCTCGGCCCGCAGCACCTGGAATACCCGGTCGAGACCGTCCTGACCAACGACGTCACGCACGCCGACCAGATCGCAGTTCTCGGCGGGGACCTCGATCGTCAGGTCGCCCTGGGCGACCTTGAGGACCAGATAGAGCTTCTCCTCTCCACGGATGGTGCGGGTCTTGATCTCCTCGATGAGGGCCGCACCATGGTGCGGGTACACAACGGTTTCGCCGACCTGGAAGCTCATATGCTTGTTTTCCCCTTTCGCGACCTCCAGACTACCACGTACCAGGCGGTCGGGGAACTCGACCTCGGATCATTTGCGCTGGTCAAGGCCTAGATCACGAGCAGAACTGTGGACTTGCGCGGGGTTGACATCGATCCGAACGGCCAGTATTGCACGACCGTCCATAACGGATAATTCGGACTCTCGTCGGAGGGTCGAATGTCCGATCGGGCGAGGGTGGGCGCATGCGGAGGGCTCACCACGTGGACACCCCCGAACCGTCGGCGACCGGTCGCCCGGCTGCCGGCCGCTGTCGGCCGCTGTCGGCCGGCTCTCGGCCGCGCTGCCCGCGAGTGTCGACCGTGGCCGGCCGCGCTGCGACATCCAGCGACACATGCGGGCGCTGTTGTCCTGCCTCGTTGGCCGCGGCGGGAGCGCCTGGCCAGGTAGGGTGAACCGCGTGAACCGACGAATCTCTCGTGGTGCCAGCCCCGCCACCCCGACCGCGTCCGCGCGTCGTCGCGACGCGGCCACGTCCCGCTCCGGCCGGGCGCTGCGCATGGTGGTCGCCGGCTCCGCGCTCGCGCTGACCGTCTCCGGGTGCCAGTACACCTCGGAGATCACGACGATGAAGACGTACGACCCCGGTGACGGTGTCTCGGCGCAGATCGGCGCGCTGCACGTCAACGACCTGCTCGTGATCTCCCAGCAGCAGGGCGGCCCGGGCAACGTGGTGGGCCTGGCGATCAACGGTTCGGGGCAGCCCGAGCGGATCTCGGTCTCCACCGTGGAGGCGGGCCAGCAGGGCGGCGGCAGCGGCGCGGCGGCCGTCGACGTTCCCGCCAACGGCACGGCCCAGTTGACCAGCGGCTCCGGCCAGGCGTTGTCCGTGCCCGCGGTGCAGGTGCCGCCGGGGGCCATGGTGCAGCTGCTCGTGCGGTCGAACACCGGCCAGACGGTCGTCGACGCGCCGGTCCTGCCCGCGGAGGGGTACTACGCGAACTACGGCCCCGCCGGAGGCGGTGGCTCCCCCACCGCGAGCCCCACTCAGTCTCCGGCGCAGTCGCCTACGCAATCGCCGACGCAGGCCCCGAACGCCTCGCCGACGCAGGAGCCCGCGCCGACCGCCACCACCGCCACCGCCAGCCCGACCGGCTGACCCGCGAGCGCAGCGTCGGCACGACGACAGCCCGCCCCACCGTCTCCCGGTGGTGCGGGCTGTCGTGTGGCCGGCGGAGGGTCGCGGGCCTCAGTCCTCGAACTTGTAGCCGAGTCCGCGCACGGTGACGATGTGCCGCGGGTTGGCGGGATCGGGCTCGATCTTGGCGCGCAGCCGCTTGACGTGCACGTCGAGCGTCTTGGTGTCGCCGACGTAGTCGGTGCCCCACACGCGGTCGATGAGCTGCATGCGGGTGAGCACCCGACCGGCGTTGCGCAGCAGCATCTCGAGCAGCTCGAACTCCTTGAGCGGCAACGCGAGCGTCTGCCCGTCGACGCTGACGATGTGCCGGTCGACGTCCATGCGCACGGGCCCGGCGGTGAGGTTGGCGGGCAGCAGTTCCTCGGGCTCGTGCAGCCGACGCAGCACCGCCTTGATGCGAGCCAGCAGCTCGCGGCTGGAGTACGGCTTGGTCACGTAGTCGTCGGCGCCGAGCTCGAGCCCGACGACCTTGTCGATCTCGCTGTCCTTCGCGGTGAGCATGATGACCGGCACCGAGGAACGTTGCCGCAGCGCGCGGCACACGTCGACCCCGGAGAGCCCCGGCAGCATGAGGTCGAGCAGCACGAGGTCGGCGCCGTCGCGGTCGAACTCCAGGAGGGCGTCGGGCCCGGTCTCCGCGACCGCGACGTCGTACCCCTCCTTCGTCAGCAGATAGCTCAGCGGGTCGGAGAACGAGACCTCGTCCTCGACGACAAGAATGCGGGTCATCGACGTACCTCTTCCGAGGGGGTAGGGCTGTACTGAGGCGGCGTCGGGCCGGGTGGGCCGGACGGTGTGGACCCCCGGTCGCGGGTGGCGGCGGGGGACGTGTCGGGTGGCGCATCGGGTAGCGCCTGGGGTGGCGCGGACGACGCTGCGGCTGAGTCGCCTGCAGCGCGGGAGTCGCGGGAGTTGATGGCGTCGCGGTCGGTGCCGGGGGTGGCCGGGCCGTGCGAGGCGCTGGGGAGGCGGATCGTGAACGTCGATCCGTGGCCCTCGGAACTCCACACGGTGACTTCGCCGCCGTGGTTGGAGCAGACGTGCTTGACGATCGCCAGGCCGAGGCCGGTGCCGCCGGTGGCGCGGGAACGGGCCGGGTCGGCGCGGTAGAACCGCTCGAAGATGCGGTCGAGGTCGGCCGCGGCGATCCCGGTGCCCTGGTCTGCGACGGCGACCTCGATGACGAAGCCGCGGGTGCGCACGGTCACCGCCACGCGGGTGCGCGGAGGTGAGTAGTTGACGGCGTTGGTCAGCAGGTTGCCGACGGCGGTGCGCAGCTGGTTGGCGTCCCCGTAGACCCAGGACTGCCCGGCGATGGCCTCGGCGAACACGATGTCGCGTCCCTCGGCGAGCGTGCGCGTGGCGTCGACCGCCTCCCGGGTGACGACGGCCATGTCGACGAGGGTGTCGGGCGGGTCGTCCTGCTGGGTCTGCAGCCGCGAGAGCTCGACGATCTCGGCGACGAGTGTCGAGAGGCGGCGGCTCTCGGCCCCGATCCGGCTCGCGAAGCGCGCCACCGCCTCCGGGTCGTCGGAGGCGTCGGCGATGGCCTCGGCGAGCAGGCTGATGCCCCCAACCGGGGTCTTCAGCTCGTGCGAGACGTTGGCGACGAAGTCGCGGCGCACCTCCTCGACCCGACGGGCCTGGGTGCGGTCCTCGACGAGGAGCAGCACGTGGCGGGCGCCCAGCGGCGCGACCCGCACGTTGAGCGAGAGGGTGCCCTCGCCCATCGGACCGCGGGGAACGTCCAGGTCCATCTGCCGGATGACGCCGTCGCGCCGCACGCCGCGCACGACCGTGCGCAGCGCGGCGTGGGTGAGGTCGCTGTCGCGGACCAGGCCGAGGGGCACCGCGCTCTGGCTGTGCATGACGACGGTGTCGTTGACGTCGACGACGATCGCGATGTCGCCGAGCACAGCGAGCACGTCGGCCACGCCGGCGTCGGTGATCTCGTCTCCCGGGTTGCCCGCCAGCGCGGGACGGGCGCGGCGGGGCTCGGGCTCCGCGGGGCTTCTGCCGGGGTGGCCGGGGTGCAACTGACGGATCGCGACGAGGCCCACGACAACCCCGACACACACCGCCAAAAGGGCAACTTCCAACCACTCCACGTGTGCAGCGTACGCGGCGTTCGCGCAGGTCCATGCCGCGTGCGGGCCCGTGAGGCGGCAGATCGCCGGGACGACAACTACTGTTCATCTGCGCGCGCACACCCGTTCACCAGCAACTGCGAGGGTCTAGTCCGCCGCGATTCGACTATCCGAGAAGGACACCATGCGCGACTCGTTCCACGAGGACCTCGACCGGATCTCCGACAGGCTGGTCGAGATGACCCGGCTCGTCGGATCCGCGATGTCGAGGTCGACGACGGCGTTGCTCGACGCCGACCTCTCCCTCGCCGAAGGCGTCATCGAGGCCGACCACCTCGTCGACACCATCCGCGACGAGATCGATGAGATGGCCGTCCAGCTCATCGCCCAGCAGCAGCCGGTGGCCACCGACCTGCGCATCGTCGTCACCGCGCTGCACATGGCCTCGAGCCTGGAGCGCATGGGCGACCTCGCCGAGCACGTCGCCAAGGTCGCGCGCCTGCGCTACCCGCAGACGGCGGTGCCCGCCGAGGCGCGCGCGACGATCGTCGAGATGGGCCAGCTCGCCGAGCGCATCGTCGCCAAGGCCGGGTCGATCATCGCCGCCAAGGACGTCGACGGCGCCAAGGACCTGCACGGCGACGACGACGCGATGGACCGTCTGCACCGTGAGGTCTTCACGATGCTCGTCGGCGAGTCGTGGAACGCGGGCACCGAGGCGGCCATCGACATGACGCTGCTGTCGCGCTACTACGAGCGGTTCGCCGACCACGCCGTCTCCGTGGCCCGGCAGGTCGCCTACCTCGTCACCGGCGAGTGGGCCCACCGCCGCGCGCTCAACGTCTGAGGCTCCCCGCGCCGAGACGCATTCGGCCGGCGACCCCGATGGGGTCGCCGGCCGAATCCGTGTGTCCGCCGCCGGCTGCCCGAGCTACCTGGGCGGGCGGCGACAGGCCGGGACGGTCCGCACGGGGGACCGGACCGTACCGGCCCGCCGAATCACTTGCCCTGGTTGGCCACGGCCTCGGCGGCCGCCTTCGCCGCTTCCGGGTCGAGGTACTCACCACCGGGCACGGTGGGCTTGAGGTCGTCGTCGAGCTTGTACACCAGCGGCATGCCGGTGGGGATGTTCAGCCCGGCGATGTCGTCGTCGGAGATGCCGTCGAGGTGCTTGACGAGCGCGCGCAGCGAATTGCCGTGCGCGGCGACGAGCACGATCTTGCCGCTCTTGAGGTCGGGCACGATGTCGGACTCCCAGTACGGCAGCATGCGGGCGACGACGTCCTTGAGGCACTCGGTCTTCGGCATGTCGGCGCCGAGGTCGGCGTAGCGCGGGTCGCCGGCCTGGGAGAACTCGTTGTCGTCGGCGATGTCCGGGGGCGGGGTGTCGTAGGAGCGGCGCCACAGCATGAACTGCTCCTCGCCGTACTGCTCCTTGGTCTGCTTCTTGTCCTTGCCCTGCAGGTCGCCGTAGTGGCGCTCGTTGAGGCGCCAGTTGCGCTTGACCGGGATCCAGTGCCGGTCGGCGGCGTTGAGGGCCGCATTGGCGGTGTTGATGGCCCGGCGCAGCAGCGACGTGTGCACGACGTCGGGAAGCACACCGGCCTCCTTGAGCTGCTCACCGCCGGAGACGGCCTCGGAACGGCCCTTGTCGGACAGCTCCACATCGACCCAGCCGGTGAACAGGTTCTTGGCGTTCCACTCGCTCTCGCCGTGGCGGAGCAGTACGAGGGTGTAGGTCATGGCCCCAACCCTAGTCGCGCTCGGCCTCCTGGGCGTCGGAGCCGGACTGCTCCGGTTCGAGAAGGTGCCGGAAGGCCTCCAGGTTGCGCAACGACTCCCCGCGGGAGACGCGCCAGGCCCATTCGCGCCGCATGGAATTGAGGAATCCGAGGGCCAGCAGCTCGTTGAACGGGGTGTCGCTGGCCTCGAGCACCGCGCCGAAGAGACGGTCGAGCGCGGCGTCGTCGACGGCCTGCAGCGGCACGGAACCGACGACGTAGACGTCACCGGAGCCGTCGATCGCGTAGCCGACGTTGCCGGCGCGCATCCGCAGATTGCGCCCGAGGAGGTAGCGGTAGACCTCCTCGTGGTTCTCGTCGGGGTTGCGCACGACGAACGCGGAGACCGAGACGTCGCGGTCGCCGACGAGCAGCGACACGACGGTCTTGAGCTTCTTCTCCCCCGGCAGCACGACGACGACCTCGCCCGCGCGCCCGCCCGGCTCCGCCTCCAGCTCGTTGGCCCGCGCGAACGCGAGCACCCTGTCGACGACGTCGTCCGCGTGCATGGGCCCTCCCTCGGCGGTGCGCCGGCGGACCTCGCGCGTCAGCCGGCGGTGCGGTAGGCGGCCCGGCGGTGGGCCACCGCCTCACCGTAGACCGCGAGCAGCCGATCCGTCGTGACGGGCCAACCGAACCGGTCCGCGTGGGCGACCGCGCGCCGGGACAGCGCCGCGCGCCGAGCGGGGTCGGCGAGCATGCCGGCGAGGGCGTCGGCCCACGAGTCGACCTCGTGGTCGGGCACGAGCAGCCCGCCGCCGACCGCCATCGGCAGGCCGCCGACGTCGGCCGCCACGACCGGGGTGCCGCAGGCCTGCGCCTCGAGCGCCACGAGCCCGAACGACTCGCTGTACGAGGGCACCCCGACGACGTCGGCGGCGCGGTACCAGGTGGCGAGTTCGTCTCGGGGCTTGGGTTTCTCGAACCGCACGCGGTCTGCGACGCCGAGGTCGCGGGCGAGGTCGGCGAGCCCGGTGGGGTGGTCCAGGCCGGAGCCGCTGGGACCGCCGAGCACGACGAGCCGCAGTCGTCGGGCGAGTTCGGAACCCGGGTCGCGCTCGCGGAGCCGGGCGAGCGCCCTGACGAGCAGGTCGGGGGCCTTCAGCGGCTGGATGCGCCCGACGAAGAGCACGACGAGCTCGTCGGGATCGAGCCCGAGGTGCGCGCGGGCCCGCGCGCGGCCGTCGGGTCCGTCGGGGGTGAACCGGTCGAGGTCGACGCCGGGGGGCACGACCGCGACGCGGGAGGGGTCGGCGTCGTACAGCTCGACGAGTTCGCGGGCCTCGACGTCGGTGTTGGCGATGAGCCGGTCCGCGGCGGCGACGACCTGGGCCTCGCCGATCTCCCGGAGCGCCGGCTCCGGCCGGTCGCCCGCGGCCAGCGAGAGGTTCTTCACGCGGGCCATCGTGTGCATCGTGTGCACGAGCGGCACCTGCCAGCGGTCGGCGGCCAGCCAGCCCACCTGGCCCGAGAGCCAGTAGTGCGAGTGGACGAGGTCGTAGTGGCCCTCCGGGCGGGCGGCGACCGCGCGCATGACGCCCGCGGTGAACGCGCACAGCTGGCTCGGCAGGTCGTCCTTGCCGAGGCCCTCGTAGGGGCCCGCGACCACGTGGCGCACGAGGATGCCGGGGGCCAGCTCGACCGTCTCCGGGAGGGAGGCGGTGGTGGCGCGGGTGAAGATCTCGACCTCGACGCCGCGTTCGGCGAGCCGGCGGGCGACCTCGACGACGTAGACGTTGAGGCCACCCGCGTCGCCGCTTCCCGGCGGGTCCAGCGGCGAGGTGTGCACGGTCAGCATCGCCATCCGCTCGATCGAGTCGAGCGATCTGAGGTGGGCCATCACGCCTCCGCTCCGGTTTCGCCGACACCCGCTTGTGTGCAACACCCCGGCGGGCCGGGGGCATTCCCAGGGGTTCGCCGGACGGCGGGCCGGCCGGCGGGCGGCGGCGGGCGGCGTCTGACGCGGCGCGGCGGGCGGCGGGCGGCGGCGCGCCCGGGCGCGCCTACCCTGCTGCAGGTGAGCCCTCGCAGCGAGCGCCCGGTCGGGGAGGTGACCCGCGGGACGACGAACCCCAACCGGCTCCGGCGCGTCGACCGCTGGCTCGCGGGCCCGCAGGCGTGGCGGCTCGCCCGGCCGGGGCCGCCTCCGCTGGTCGTCGACCTCGGTTACGGCCGCACCGGCACCACCGCGCGGGAGCTGCACGACCGGCTCCGGGCGGTGCGTTCCGACGTGGAGGTCGTCGGACTGGAGATCGAGCCGGGCCGGGTGGCGGCGGCGCGCGCGCTGGAGCGCCCCGGCCTCACCTTCGCGCTCGGGGGCTTCGAGGTGCCGACCGCGCGGCCCCCGTGCGTGATCCGGGCGTTCAACGTGCTGCGTCAGTACGACGAGGAGGCGGTGCCGGCGGCCTGGGCGCGCATGTGCGGTCGGCTCGAACCGGGCGGGCTGCTCGCCGAGGGCACGTGCGACGAGCTGGGCCGCCTCGCGACGTGGGTGGCCCTCGAGGCGTCGGGGCCGGTGTCGCTGTCGATCTCGGTGGGGCTGCGGACGCTGGAGCGCCCCTCGGACGTGGCGGCCCGCCTCCCGAAGGCGCTCATCCACCGCAACGTGCCGGGCGAGCCGGTACACGGCTGGCTCGTCGCGCTCGACGACGCGTGGGACCGGTCCGCGGCGCTCGCGCCGTACGGCCGCCGGCAGCGGTTCATCGCCACCGTCGAGACGGTGCGCGCGGCGGGCTGGCCGGTGCTCGGCGGTCGCTCGCGGTGGCGGCTCGGGGAGGTCAGCGTCGCCTGGGAGGCGGTGGCGCCCCGGTCGCCGGCCCGCGGCTGAGGCGCGCCGCGATCCCCTCGAGCGATGCCGGTCCGGTCACCAGGGGCCGTAGGGCCCGGAGTGGGTGCCCCCACCGCGGCGGCCGGAGACCGATCGCAGGGCCGGGCGCACGTCGGCGAGGTAGACGCCGGCGGCGACGACGCCGATGATGCCGAGACCGAGCACGCGGCTGATCGTCACGAAACCGACGGCGGCGGCGACGCCGAGGATGGCCACCCACCAGGTCTTGGAGAGCTTGCCGGCGGCGGCGTAGGCCTGCGGCCGGTGCCGCAGGGCGTCGATGAGGGCGTAGACCTCGAGCGCGAACGCGGCCACACCCAGCAGCAGCAGCGTCACGCCTTGGGCCGTGTTCAGGGCTTCGAGCATGGGTCCACCCTACGGGTCGCCCTGAGGAGAGGCTGAGAACAGTTCGGGTGCTGGGCATGAACTGGCCCCGGTGCGGCCGGGGCCAGTTCCTGACGTGTGCCCGTCTCCGTGAGACCGAACCGCTCCGGCCCGCCCTCAGGTCTCGACGATGACGGTGAACGGTCCGTCGTTGACGGATTCGACGGCCATGGTGGCGCCGAACCGGCCGGTCTGCACGTCGAGACCGGCCTCGCGCAGGTGCGCGGCGACGGCGTCGATGAGCCCGGCGGCGTGGTCACCGCCCGCGGCCTCGCTCCACGACGGCCGTCGGCCCTTGCGGGTCTGACCGTAGAGCGTGAACTGGCTGACCAGCAGCACCTGGCCGCCGGCGTCGGCGACCGACAGCTCGTCGCGCATGATCCGCAGCTGCGCGATCTTGCGGGCCATGGTCTGCGCCTGCTCGGGTGTGTCGTCACGGTGGGCCGCGACGAGGGCGAGCAGGCCGGTGCCGATGGCACCGACCTGCTCGTCGGAGACGGTGACCTGCGCGCGCGTCACCCGCGCAAGCACAGCTCGCATGAGTTGTCCGCTCGGGTGAGCGGTCAGCTCTCGGTGGACCCGGTGGACGTGGTCGCCGGGGTCGCGGTGGCCGTCGTGTCGGCGGCAGCCGGGGTCGCCGAGGCGGACTTCGCCGTGCTCTTCTTGGCGGCCGCGGACTTCGACGCGGTGGCCTTGGCGGTGGCGGCGCGGCGGCGGGTGGTCGCCTTCTTGGCGGTGGACCGGCCGGCCGGCGCCGTGGTCGTGCGGGACGTACCCGACGCGGCGGACGCGCGCTTGGCCGACTTGGCCGTCTTGGCGGTCTTGTCGCTCTGGTCAGCAGACTCGTCGCTCTTCGCGGCGCTCTTCTTCGTCGTCGTGACCGTGGCACCGGCCTCGACACCGCTGCTGGTCTGGGCGGCGGAGCTCAGGCGCGGGCGGCGCGGCTTCGGGCGGGCCGTGCGCTCCGCGGCCTGCGCGGCGTCGGCGGCGGCCTCGCGCACCGGGCGGGCGACCGAGCCGCGACGCAGCAGCGGCGCGGCGGTCTGGCGACCGAACTGCGCGACGTGGCTGACGGCCTCGACGACCTCGTCGGTGACGTGGTCGGCCTGCTCGCGGGCCTGGGTCATGGCGTTGTTGGCGCCGGCGCGGGTGCGGCCGGCGGCGTTGTGCGCGGCGCGGGTCGCGTTCTCCTGGCCGCGCGCCACGCCGCGGCCGGCGCGGGCGAGAAGTTCCTCACCCTGCTTGACCTGCGGCTGGCGGCGCACGACGTTCTCGCCGCGCTCCGCGAGCTGGCTGAACTGGCTCTGCGAACGGGTGACGACGTCGAACCACTCGTTGAGCGCCAGCAGCGGCATCTGGCGCACGCCGCGGGCGAACCGCGCCAGCTGCACCTTCGTGTCGTCGGTGGGCTCGATGGTCTCGCCGCGCACCTCCGCGCCGATCTCGCGCAGGCGACGCGCGGCCAGGTCGGTCATGCCGACCGCGGCGTAGAAGGGGTTGAGGCCGAAGGGCAACCGTGGCTTGGTCATTCGTGTTCTCCTTGGTCGGGCCGCGGGGCGGCCGCGGTGTCTGTCACATCGGTGGGGTCGGTGGGTGCCGCGGGCGCATCGCCGGGCTCGGCGGGGTGCTCGGGCTCATCGTGCTCGGCGGACTCGACGAACGAGTCGTACAGGTCGAGGAGGATGCGCCGCTGGCGGCTGGTGAGTCGGGGGTCGGCGGCGATGGCCACGCGGGTGTCGAGCGCGTCGGCGGCCTCCCGCTCGTCGGGCATGTCGAGCAGCCCGGCCTGCACGTACAGCGACTCGGCCGAGATCTCCAGGCCCTTGGCCAGCGCCTGCAGGATGTCGGCGCTCGGGCGGCGCAACCCGCGCTCGATCTGGCTCAGGTACGGGTTGGAGATGCCGGCGGCCTTGCTGAGTTGGCGCACCGACAGCTGCGCGTTCTCGCGCTGCTCGCGCAGGTAGGCGCCGAGGTCACGGACCCCGGGCACGGAGCCCGAGGAGCCATGAACCCCCGGAACACCGCGCAGCGGACTCTTGAGACGACTCACACCCCTAGTGTGCTTGCACTAGTTAGCGGTTTGCAAATCGGAGTTAGCGCGCAGCGTGTCGGACCGGCGAATCGGCCTGTGCGGCGGGCCCGACGGCGGGTCGACGGCTCTGCGGGGCGGTAACGGGGGCTACGGGGTGACGACGACGGTCTGGGCGGCGGCGGTGTGGCCGGCGTCGGAGGGCGCGTCGAGCACCGCCTCCGCGCCGGTGTTGCGCTTGATGACGCCGAGGGCGATCGGGCCCTCCTCGTGGTGGCGCGCGACGGTCGTCAGGCGCCCGACCGCGCGGCCGTCGAGGAGCAGCGGCGTGCCGGCGGGAGGCAGCACGTGGCCGCTGCCGTCGAGGTGCAGGAAGACCAGTCGCCGCGGCGGGCGGCCGAGGTTGTGCACCCGCGCGATCGTCTCCTGGCCGCGGTAGCAGCCCTTGTGCAGGTGCACGGCGGTGCGCAGCCAGTCGAGCTCGTGCGCGATCGTGCGGTGATCGGTCTCCGCGCCGAGGCGAGGGCGCCAGGCGTGCACGCGCAGCGCCTCGGCGGCCCAGGTGCCGGCGAGCGGCCGGTCCGCGACCACCTGCGTGAGCCGGTCGCGCGGCACGAAGACCTCGCGCCACGGCCGGTCGGCGCCGGGGTGCGGGGTGACGTCGGAGTACTCGGCGGTGTCGCCGACGGGGCCGGGCCAGGGATCGACCCAGGCGAGCGGCTCGCCGGGCAGACTCTCGCTGGCGTGCGGCTCCCCCAGCGTCGCGTACTCGCCGGTGACGTCGGTGACCTCGACGCGCAGCATGAACCGCATCCGGTCGAGCCACTCGACGACGGCCGAGGCCGTGCCGGGCTCCACGCCCAGCCACGTGCTCTCGCCGTCGTCGACGACGTGCAGCGCGTGCTCGATGTGTCCCTTCGGGCTGAGGATCAGCGACTCCCGCGAGGTGCGCGGCGGCAGGCCGAGCAGGTGCTGGCTCGTCAGGGAGTGCAGCCACGAGAGCCGGTCCGGCCCGGTGACCCGCACGAGCCCCCGGTGCGACAGGTCGACGACCGCGAGTCCCTCGCTGAGCAGCCGCTGTTCGCGCACCGGATCGCCGTAGTGGGCGGCGACCCCGGCGTCGGCGCCCTCCCCCGCGACCGCGCCGGGGCGGTCGAGCAGCGGGCTGTGCGGTACGGCGCTCGTCGTGCCGGGGGCGGCGGTGCCGGCGGAGACGGCAGCGTCGGGGGTGTCGGGGGCGTGGTCAGGTGCGTTCGTCATCGGGTCACTTCCACAGGATCGGAATCGGCATCGTCGCACGCGCGGCACCGGCCGGGAATCACGAGGTGGCCGACGTCGGCGGCGAAGCCGTGTCGTCGGGCCAGGGTGCGCACGAGGTCCGCGGCGGCGTCGACGTCGGCCTCGGCGACCGCGCCGCAGCCCGCGCAGCGCAGGTGCAGGTGGTCGGCGTGCGAGACGAGGTGGTAGGTGGGGGCGCGCTGTTCGAGGTGGCCGTGCGAGACGGCGCCGACCCGTTCGAGGGCGTCGAGCGCCCGGTAGACGGTCGACAGCGGCAGCGGCGGGGAATCGGCCGCCAGGTGCTCGGCGATCTGCTCGGGCGTCGCGTGCCCGAGCCGGCGCACCGCCTCCTCGACGCGGGCGCGCTGCTGGGTCATCCGCAGACCGCGGGCGCGCAGGGCGGCCGCCGTGTCCGACGCCGTCTCGGCGACGTCAGTCTCGGCGACGTCAGCGGAGACGGTGTCGACGGCCGGCTCGGCGGAGCGCACCGGCTCAGCCGACTCGCTTGAGCTGCGCCGAGACATGCGAGGTGAGGGGCTTGCCGACGGCGGCCATGTCCATGACCCACATGAGCTGGGACTCGACGAGCCCGTACATGCGGGCCCCGGAGCTGTACTCCTTGGCCGCGGGCGAGCGCAGCACCCCGTCGGTGGCGAGCTGGACGGCGGGCCGCTCAGGGTCCCTGCGGCCCACGTACATCTCGAGGATGCCGGTGGGGTGGGTGAGCAGCAGCTCGATCTCGCCGCTGTCGAGCACCCGCCAGAAGCCCTCCTCCCGCGCGAGCGGGCGCACCTGATGGCCCGCGTCGTCGAGGAGCCAGGTGCGACTCGACATCGCGAGGAACGGCCGGCCGTCGTGTTCGATCGTCAGCTGCTGGCCGAAGTTGGCCGACTCGATCGTCGGATATCCGACGACACCGGCTCCCTCCCAGCGGCCCACGAGCCAGGCCAGCGGGGCGAGCTGCGGCGGCAGGGTGGGGTCGAGTTCGAAGGGCATGTCGCCTCCCAAGCGGATCGTGGCGCGAGGCCGATCGGTGCGGCCGCCGGGCCGGAGCAGGACCTGAGCCGGCGGGAGCCGACCCCGGAGCCGGCCTGAGCCGACCCCGAGCCGACCCGGAGCCGACCCGGAACCAGGCTGAACCGGGCGCAACCGACACCGTCAGCGCACTACCGCCATCATGTCAGGGCCCAGTGACAACCAGGTGAGCGCGTAGGCGATGACGCCCGTCGCGAACACCGACGCGACCCCGCTGGCGAGCTGCGCGCGGCGCCCGAACAGCGTGGGCAGCACCGACTGCACCTGCCGCAGTGCGTAACTCGATCCGGCGGCCAGCCCTCCGGCGGCGAGCAGCAGCGGAGCCGGCAGCCCGGCGGCCATGATCGTGCCGAGCCACCACGCGGTGCCGGCCCCGAGGGCCACGGCGACCACCCCGGCCACCGGGCCGCCCGCGCCCCAGCGCAGCCCCAGGTCGGCGAGGCTGGCGACGGCCACCGCCCCGAAGACCGCCACGCTGCACGCCACGCCCTCGTCGGTCGGGGTGAGCAGCAGCACGCAGGCGCCCGAGGTGAGCACGCCGATCCCCGTGACGGAGGCGGAGACCGACTCCACGAGTCGGGGCCGGCCGTCGCGGCGGCCGAGCTGGTGCAGGAACTCGACGATCATCGCGAGCGCGACCGCACCGGGCAGCAGCGAAGTGCGGGCCTCCATGGACAGCACGCCGCCGCCGAGCAGGATCAGTCCCGCGCCGGCGAGCACCCCGGTGGTGCCGCGCGGGCTGGGCAGGCCGAGCAGCAGCACCCAGCCCCCGGCGAGCAACAGCATCCCGATCCCGACGACGACGAACACCGGCACGGTGCCGAGCAGGAACGCCACGGCCAGCACGGCCGCACCCACGCCGGCGGAGGCGGTGACCAGCGGCCGCCACGGGCGCCGCGGGATCATCAGCGACTCGGTGGAGGATTCGTCGTCGGCGTCGCTGCGTTTCGGGGGCACGGCCAGCATCCTGTCATCCGCCGGCGAACGGCGGCAGGATCTCCAGCGTCGCACCGGCCGGGATCTCCTGGTCGCGGTCGGCGGGCGAGCCGTCGAGCAGCACGCTCGCGACCGCGAGCACCCGCTCCAGGTCGGGGTGCTGGGCCACGGCCGCGGCGAGCACCCGCCCGACCGTGTCGCCCGGCAGGGACTGCTCAGCGACCCCTGCCGCGGCCTTGGCGGCCGCCCAGTAGCGCACGGTCACGACCGCGTTCTCGCCACTGCCGCCGCCCTCGCCGGTCTCACCGCGCTCATCCGGCCGGCCGGGCCGGGCCGTCGCGGCGTCGGTGGCGGCGTCGGAGCTGGTGTCGACAGCGGCGTCGGTGGGGGTTTCGGTGCGCGACATGCCCTCAGACTCGCAGGTGACGGCCGACACCTCCACCCCGAGCGGATCGCGTCGCTCACCGGGCGGTCGACGCTCCGGTCGGCGGCAGCGACCGGGCCCGGGCCGGGGTTCGCGCAAAGCCGAGGGAACCCGGTGGGTGCCGCAGCGCCGCTGGAAGGAGCCGGTTTCGCCGCGCCGGACACGCCCCGGCGGCGAGGCGATGGTCATTCGCGAGCAGACCCGTTGCATATTCTTGGGTTCGTGGCCCATCTCGTGCTGATGACCGACGCGCTCGCCCTGAGCGCCGAAGTCCTGCCCGCGTTGGCGCTCCTGAACCACCACGTGCGGATCGTCCCCGCCGACGCTGCGGCCTTGCTCGGAGACACCTCGGCCGACATCGTGCTGGTCGACGGGCGCCGCGAGCTGGCGCAGGCCCGCACGCTGTGCCGCCTCCTCGACATGACCGGCACGACGACGCCGGTCGTCGCCATCGTCACCGAAGGCGGCCTCACGGCGGTCAACGCCGACTGGGCCATCGCCGACGTGCTGCTCGACACGGCCGGCCCGGCCGAGGTCGAGGCGCGGCTGCGGCTGGCCGGGGCCCGGCGCACCGAGGCCGCCGCCGACCTCGGCGGCCCGATCACCACCGGCGAACTCGTCATCGACGAGAACGCCTACACCGCCCGGCTGCGGGGGGCCACCCTCGACCTGACGTACAAGGAGTTCGAGCTCCTCAAGTACCTGGCCCAGCACCCCGGCCGCGTCTTCACCCGGGCCCAGCTGCTGCAGGAGGTCTGGGGCTACGACTACTTCGGCGGCACCCGCACGGTCGACGTGCACGTGCGGCGCCTGCGCGCCAAGCTCGGCGCCGACCACGAGCAGCTCATCGGCACGGTGCGCAACGTCGGTTACCGGTTCGTCCCCGACGCAGAGGGCGCCGAGCAGACCTGACGATCCCGCCGTAACCCGAGCAGACCCGAGTGGCCCGGCGCGGACTGCGCGGCCCGCGTGGGGGCGGCGAACGGTCTCCCGTGATAGGCATTTCGCCATGTTGCACGTGTTTCCGGTCCTGCCGCTCGACCGTCAGGATCAGGTCGCCGCTCTCATCGACTCGGCCCGCATCAGCGACGGCGTCGCGCCCGTCTCGGAGGAGACCCACCTGCGGCTGCCGGCCACCGCCTCCCGCGACTGGCTGCACCTGGTCTACGTCGACGACGGCGCGGTCGTCGCGTACGCGCACCTCGACACCGCGGACCCGCAGGCGCCCTGGGCCGAACTCGTCGTCGCGCCGCTGAGCCGGCGCCGCGGCATCGGCTCGCTGCTCCTGCGCGAGATGCTGCAGCGCGCCCCCGCGACGCGGGTGTGGGCGCACGGGTTTCTCCCCGGCACCGCCACCTTCGCCGTGGAGCGGGGGCTGCACGTCGTGCGGGAGCTGTGGCAGATGGCCCGGCCGCTGGCCGACCTGCCGCCCGGCCGGCAGCTCCCGGCGGGATTCGCGGTGAGCACCCTGACCCCGGGCGACGAGCGGGACGAGCGGGACTGGCTCGCGGTCAACGCCGCCGCCTTCGCCGACCACCCCGAGCAGGGCCGGATGACGCTGGCCGACCTGCGCGCCCGGCAGGGCGAGCCGTGGTTCGACCCGGCCGGCTTCTTCCTCGTGCGCGACGAGCGGACCGCCGACGACCCGGCGACCTGGGACGGCGTGCGCGGCCCCACCCCGGAGCCGGGCCGGCTGGCCGCCTTCCACTGGACGAAGGTGGAGCACGCGGTGGGCGAGGTCTACGTCGTCGGCGTGCACCCCGACTACCAGGGGCTCGGGCTCGGCGCCGCCGCCACGTGGCTCGGTCTGGAGCACATGCGCGCCGAGAACCTGCAGACCGTCACGCTGTACGTCGACGGCGACAACGACGCGGCGATCGCGACCTACCGGACCCTGGGCTTCGAGCGGATCGCCGTCGACGTGCAGCTGGCGACGCGCCGGGTTCCGGACGAATCGGCGCGATGACACGATGGACGACATGACGACTGCGCGCACCGACGAGACCGTACCGGCCGGCGAGGGGCGTGATCCGAACCCGATCGCCGCCGTCTCCGTCGCGTCCTCGCTGCAGCGGCCGCGGGCGGCCAACGGGCGGTTCGTGCGCCTGGAGTCGGCGACCGAGACACCCCCGGCCGCGGGCGACCTGCCCGGCGACCGGTTCCTCGACCGCGAGATCTCGTGGCTGCAGTTCAACGAGCGGGTGCTGCAGCTGGCCGCCGACCCCGACCTGCCGCTGCTCGAGCGCGCCCGGTTCCTCGCGATCTTCGCGAGCAACCTCGACGAGTTCTTCATGGTGCGGGTCGCCGGGCTCAAGCGGCGCGTGGCCACCGGGTTGGCCGTGCGATCGGCCTCCGGGCTGGAGCCGCGGGAGCTGCTGGAGTCGATCCACACGGTGGCCGCCGAGCTCATGCGCAAGCACGCCGACGTCTTCCACGATCTCGTCGCGCCCGCGCTCGCGCAGGAGCAGATCCAGCTCGTCTCGTTCGACGACCTGTCGGTCGAGGAACGCACCGACCTCTCGCAGTGGTTCGGCGACCAGGTCTTTCCCGTGCTCACACCCCTGGCGGTCGACCCCAGCCACCCGTTCCCCTACATCTCGGGGCTCTCGCTCAACCTCGCGGTCGTGCTCGTCAACGCCAAGACCGGCACCGAGCACTTCGCGCGCGTCAAGGTGCCGCCGCTGCTGCCCCGGTTCGTCGAGGTGCCCGCCGAGGAGGGCGACGAGGAACTGTACGCGGCGCGGTTCGTGCCGCTGGAGGAGATCATCGCCGCGCACCTCGACATGCTCTTCCCCGGCATGGCGGTGCGCGAGCACTTCACGTTCCGGGTCACCCGCAACGAGGATCTCGAGGTCGAGGAGGACGACGCCGAGAACCTGCTCACCGCGCTGGAGAAGGAGCTGACCCGGCGGCGGTTCGGGCCGCCGGTGCGCCTCGAGGTCGCGCAGGACATGACCGACCACGTGCTCAATCTGCTCATGCGGGAGCTGTCGGTGAGCCCGAAGGAGGTCTTCCGGCTCGCGACGCCGCTGGACCTGACGGGCCTGAACACGGTCGCCGACCTCGACCGCACCGAGCTGAAGTACCCCGCGTTCGTGCCGCGCACCCACCCCGACCTCGCCCGCGTGGAGAGCTCGAAGGCCGCGAACATCATGGCCGCGGTGCGCACCCAGGACGTGCTGGTCCAGCACCCCTACGACAGCTTCTCGACGTCGGTGCAGGCGTTCATCGAGCAGGCCGCGGCCGACCCCAAGGTGCTGGCGATCAAGCAGACCCTGTACCGCACCAGCGGCGACTCCCCGATCATCGACGCCCTCATCGACGCCGCGGAGGCGGGCAAGCAGGTGCTCGCGGTCGTCGAGATCAAGGCCCGGTTCGACGAGCAGAACAACATCGAGTGGGCGCGCAAGCTCGAGCACGCCGGCGTGCACGTCGTCTACGGGGTCGTCGGGTTGAAGACCCACTGCAAGGCCTCGCTCGTCGTGCGCCAGGAGACCGACGGGCTGCGCCGCTACTGCCACCTCGGCACCGGCAACTATCACCCGAAGACCGCCCGGCTGTACGAGGACTTCGGCCTGTTCACGTGCGACCCCAAGGTCGGCGAGGACCTCACCAAGCTGTTCAACCAGCTCTCCGGGTGGGCGCCGCGCAGCAAGTACAAGCGGCTGCTCGTCGCGCCGCGCTCGCTGCGCTCCGGGCTCCTGGAGTGCATCGACCGGCAGATCGAGGACGCGAAGAACGGCCGCGACGCCTACGTCGGCATCAAGGTCAACTCGATGGTCGACGAGACCGTCATCGACGCGCTGTACCGCGCCTCGCAGGCCGGGGTGCGGGTCGACGTGCTCGTGCGGGGCATCTGCGCGCTGCGGCCGCGGGTGCCGGGGCTCTCGGAGAACATCGAGGTCCGCTCGATCCTCGGGCGCTTTCTCGAGCACAGCCGCGTGTTCGTCTTCGGCCCCGAGGGCGAGGCGGGGGTGTACATCGGCAGCGCCGACATGATGCACCGCAACCTCGACCGCCGCGTCGAGACCCTCGTGCGGATCGCCGACCAGCGGCACATCGACGACCTCGTCGAGCTCATCGGGCGCGGCATGAGCGACGAGACCTCGAGCTGGCATCTCACCGAGGAGGGTCGCTGGCACCGGCACAACCGCGGCCCCGACGGCGCGCCGCTGACCGATCTGCAGAGCGCCCTCATCTCCGAGCACGGCCGGCGCCGCCGCCGGGCCCGCACCAGCTGATGCGCGCCTCGTGCCACGCCCGGTCCCGGGGGCGGCGATGAGCGCGGAGCCGGTGGCGACGGCGGGAGCCCTGCCGTGGCGCATCCGTGACGGGCGCCTGCAGGTGGCGCTCATCCACCGCCCCACCTACGACGACTGGTCCTGGCCCAAGGGCAAGCTCGACCCGGGCGAGGAATGGCAGGTCGCGGCGGTCCGCGAGGTCTGGGAGGAGACGGGTCTGCGGGTGCGCCTGGGCATCCCCCTGCCCGACTCCGAGTACCAGGTGGCGGGCGCCTCGCACCGCAAGCGCGTGCGCTACTGGGCGGCGGAGATCACCGGCGGCTCGGGCAAGCTGCAGCACGAGGTCGACGCCGTGGCCTGGCTGGCCCCGGAGGCGGCCCGCAAGCGGCTCAGCTACGACCGCGACCGCGAGCAGCTGGACGCCCTCGTCACGGCGCACCGCAACAAGGCCCTCGACGTGCGGCCGTTCGCGGTGGTGCGGCACGGCAAGGCGCTGCCGCGGCGCAAATGGTCCAAGGACGACTGGCTGCGGCCGCTCGAGCCGCGCGGGTACCGGGAGGCGTTCGGGCTCGTCGACGTGCTGCGCGCCTACGGCATCGCGCGGCTGCTCAGCTCGTCGGCGACCCGCTGCGCCGAGACCCTGCGCCCGTACGCCAAGGCCGCCAAGCTGCCGCTGGACACGACGTACGCGCTCTCCGAGGAGGGCTACGAGAAGCGCCCCAAGAAGGCGGTCACGGCGATGCGCAAGCACATGGCCGGGGCTCGCCCGGGGGCGATCTGTTCGCACGGGCCGGTGCTGCCCGACCTGCTGTCCGCCCTGGCCGCCGACGCTCGCAAGCCGGGCCGGGCGGTGCTCAAGGACGCGGCGAAGAACAACCTCGAGAAGGGCGAAGTGCTCATCGCGCAGCTCGATCGGCGCGGGCACATCGTGGCGGTCGAGCGCATCCCGCCGGACTGAGCGCGACCGTCTCCGACCGGCGCCGGGCCTTCGGTGTCGCCCCCCGCGCGGGGGCTTCGAGGCCCGGCGAAAAAATCGGGCTGCGCGGGAACATCCGCCCGGCGGCGCGAGTTGTGCCTACCGTGCGCCGGGCCGCGGTAGCCCCGGGTCCCAACTAGAGCCGCCTGGAGCGGCCACGCGCCGTGAGGCGCTCCCGGTCTTGGTGCACGCGAAGGCCCCCGCGAGTGATCGCGGGGGCCTTCGTGCGTGCGGGCGACGCTCCCGCCGGCGGCGGGCGTCAGCGCTTCTTGCACTCCTTGGCGTGGTCGAGGTAGTCGCGGGTGGCCTTCTCGCGGGCCCGCCGGCCGGGACCCTGCCACCCGCAGTCGGGGCAGGCCCCGTGCCGGAAGCTGCCGATCTCGACGTAGGTGAGCACCTCGACGTCGGCCTTCTTCGCCTTCTTCTTCTCGTCCTTGCCGGGCAGCTCGACCCGGGGCGTGCCCTCGAAACGCTTGTTGAGACGCTTGAACAGCTTCTTGTACTGCTTTTCGGCGGGCGCGGCGGCCACGGACGACTCCCCCTCCAGACGCGGACATGCCCGAAACACTCGGAAGGAAGATCGTAAACGCTCGGTAAACCCCAGGAGACCGGTACCGGTCCAGCGAATCGGTCACACGCCACGCGGCGGCACACGACGACCGCCTGGGTGACGATGGTCGCCCAGGCGGTCGCAGGCCGGGCCGGGCCCGCGATGGCGAGACCCGGCCGGGGTGATCAGCCGAAGCGGCCGGAGATGTAGTCCTCGGTGGCCTTCTGGCTGGGGTTGTTGAAGATCTTCGTCGTGTCGTCGTACTCGACGAGCTTGCCGGGCTTGCCGGTGCCCTCGATGTTGAAGAAGCCCGTCTTGTCGCTGCAGCGCGCCGCCTGCTGCATGTTGTGCGTGACGATGACGATCGTGTAGTTCTCCTTGAGCTCGTTGATGAGGTCTTCGATCGCGAGCGTGGAGATCGGGTCGAGGGCCGAGCACGGCTCGTCCATGAGCACGACATCCGGCTTGACGGCGATCGTGCGGGCGATGCACAGGCGCTGCTGCTGACCGCCGGAGAGGCCGGAGCCGGGCTTGTCGAGCCGGTCCTTGACCTCGTTCCACAGGTTCGCGCCCTTGAGCGAGCCCTCGACGAGGCTGTCGGCGTCGGACTTCTTCAGGCGCTTGTTGTTGAGCTTGACGCCGGCGAGCACGTTCTCGTAGATCGACATCGTCGGGAACGGGTTCGGCTTCTGGAACACCATGCCGATCTTGCGGCGCACCTGCACGGGGTCGACGCCCTTGCCGTACAGGTTCTGGCCGTCGACGACGACCGAGCCGGTGCAGTAGGCGCCCGGGATGACCTCGTGCATGCGGTTCAGCGAGCGCAGGAACGTCGACTTGCCGCAGCCGGAGGGGCCGATGAGCGCCGTCACCGACCGCGGCTCGATGACCATGGTGGCCTTTTCGACGGCGAGGAACTTGCTGTAGTAGATGTCGAGGTCGGTGACGTCGATGGTCTTGGACACGTTCGCGAGCCTTCCTTACCTGGCGTCGTCGGCTCAGCGGCCGGTCTTCGGGGCGAAGAACTTGGAGATGAGGCGCGCGATGATGTTCAGCGCCATGACGATGATGATGAGCACGAGCAGGCCGGTCCAGGCCCGGTCGATGAACGGCTGCGGCGGCACACCCGGCGTGGCGTAGGAGTAGTACGAGAACACCGGCAGCGTCGCCATGCGGCCCGAGAACGGGTTGAGGTTGACGCCCGTGGTGATGCCGACGGTCACGAGCAGCGGGGCGGTCTCACCGATGATGCGGGCGATGGCCAGCGTGACACCGGTCGCGATGCCTGCGATCGCCGTCGGCAGCACGACCTTGGCGATCGTCAGCCACTTCGGCACGCCGAGGGCGTACGAGGCCTCGCGCAACTCGTTGGGCACCAGCCGCAGCATCTCCTCGGTGCTGCGCACGACGGTCGGGATCATGAGCACGACGAGCGCGGTCGCGCCGATGATGCCCGCCCGGGCACCCGGCCCGAAGACGAGCACGAACAGCGAGTATGCGAACAGACCGGCGACGATCGAGGGGATGCCGGTCATGACGTCGACGAAGAACGTCAGCGCCCGCGAGAGGCGGTTCTTGTTGCCGTACTCGACGAGGTAGATCGCCGCGAAGATGCCGATGGGCACGGCCACGAGCGTCGCGATCGCGGTGATGATCAGCGTGCCCATGATCGCGTGGTAGGCGCCGCCGCCCTCGCCGACGACGCCGCGCATCGAGTACGTGAAGAACTGCACGTCGAAGCGCTTGATGCCGAGCTCGATCACGCTGAGCGCCACCGACACCAGCGGCACCATCGCCAGGGCGAAGAACGTCGCGACGATCGCCGTGACGAGGCGATCCAGGGCCGGACGGGAGCCTTCGACGAACCGGGAGATGAGGAAGATCGCGACGCTGTAGATCACCGCGGTGAGCACGATGATCGCGACGAGGTGGAACCCGAGCCCCGCGCCGAACACGATGCCGGCCCCCAGCAGCAGGCTCACGCCGGCGATCGCCAGGATCTGCTTGCCGGAGAGCACCGGGTTGAGGAACGACGCGCCGTCGCCGTCACCGCCGTTGTCGCGCGGCGGCTTGACGGGGCCGCGCGGGGTGCCCTCGTCGGTGGACATGTAGTGATCCTTGCTGGAATCGGGGCGGGGGCGGGTGGTCGTGGTAGCCATGTCAGTTCGCTCCGGAGAATTCGGCGCGGCGGGAGACGATCCAGCGCGCGAGCATGTTGACGGCCAGCGTCAGGGCGAACAGCACGAGACCGGAGGCGACGAGCGTGTTGACGTCGAGGCCGCTGGACTCGGGGAACTGCAGCGCGATGTCGCCGGCGATCGTGCCGGGGTTGGAAGAGCTGATGATCTCCCACGTGTAGCGCGCGGTGGGCGACAGGATGATGGCGACCGCCATCGTCTCGCCGAGCGCCCGGCCGAGGCCGAGCATCATGCCGGAGATGATGCCCGAGCGACCGAACGGGATGACGGCCTGCTGGATCATCTCCCAGCGCGTGGCGCCGAGCGCCAGGGAGGCCTCCTCGTGCAGCCGCGGGGTCTGCAGGAACACCTCGCGGTTCACGGCCGTCATGATCGGCAGGATCATGACGGCGAGCACGATGCCCACGACGAGGATCGTGCGGCCGGTCGTGCTCGGCTGCCCGCCGAACAGCGGGATCCACCCGAGGTAGGTGTTGAGCCACTGCATGACGGGCACGGTGGCGGGGGCCAGCACGGTGATGCCCCACAGGCCGAAGACGAGGCTGGGCACCGCGGCCAGCAGGTCGACGAGGTAACCCAGCGCCTGCGCCAGGCGCCGCGGGGCGTAGTGGCTGATGAACAGCGCGATCCCGATCGACAGTGGGGTCGCGATGATGAGCGCGATCGCCGCCGAGAGCACCGTGCCGTACAGCAGCGGACCGATGTAGTGCACCAGGCCCTGGCCGCCGCGCACCTGCGAGGGGTCGGCGACGATCGCGGGCCAGGCCTGCCACAGCAGGAAGGCCGCGACCCCGGCGAGGATGGCGAGGATGACGACGCCGGAGCCGGTCGACAGCCCCTTGAAGATGCTGTCGCCGGGGCGTCTGACCGGCTTCGGGCGGACCTGCGCTTCAGTTGCCACGGCAAGCTCTTTCGACGTTGTCGTTCACGGGGATCACGGACGTACCGCCAGGCCGAGCCGGTGACCCGCCTCCTCATCCGACTCGTGTCGGAAGGGCGGGTCACCGGCTCGCGCGGGTCACTGGATGGCGTTGATGCCCTGCATCGCGGTCTCGCGGGTGGCGTCCGAGATCGGCGCCGAGCCCGCGGCCTGCGCGGCGGCCTGCTGGCCCTCCTCGCTGACCACGTAGGTCAGCCAGGCCTTGACGAGCTTCGCCTGGTCGGCGTTGGCGTACTTCGTGCAGGCGACGTCGTAGGAGACGAGCACGATCGGGTACGTGCCGGCCTCGGTCGTGTCGCGCTTGAGCTCGATCGCGTTGCTGTACTGCGGGCGGTTCGGCACCTTCTCCGACTCGTCGACGATCTTCGCCGCGGCCTCGGGGGTGTAGGCGACGTACTCGTTGCCGACCTTGATCTTCGCGTGGCTCAGCTGGCCGATCTGGCTCGCGTCGGCGTAGCCGATCGTGCCGCTGCCGGCGTTGATGGCCTGCACGACACCGCTGGTGCCCTTCGCGGCCTCGCCGCCCTGCACCGGCCAGGTGCCGCTCGGCTCCTGCGTCCAGACCTTCGGGGCGGCCTTGTTGAGGTAGTCCGTGAAGTTCTCGGTGGTGCCCGACTCGTCGGAGCGGTGCACCGGGGTGATGGCCGTGGACGGCAGGTTGACACCCTGGTTCTCGGCGGCGATCTTCGGGTCGTTCCACGTCTTGATGGAGCCGTTGAAGATGCCGGCGATGACGTCGGCGGAGAGGTTCAGCTCGTTGACGCCGTCGAGCTTGTAGGCGATGGCGATCGGGGAGATGTAGACCGGGAACTCGACGAGCTCGCCGCCATTGCAGGCCGAGGAGACCTTGCCCAGCTCCTCGTCGTCCAGGTAGGCGTCGGAGCCGGCGAACTGCACACCGCCGGAGAGGAACTGGGTGCGCCCACCGCCGGAGCCGACCGGGTCGTAGTTGACGGTCGCGTCGGCGTTGGCGCCCTCGAAGCCGGCCTTCCACGCCTCGACGGCGGCGGCCTGCGAGCTCGCGCCCGCACCCGCGATGGAACCGGAGACGCCCGCTGCGGCCGCCTGGTTGGTGCCCTCGGCGTTCGACCCGCCTCCGCCCTCGTTGGCGGCGCCGCACGCGGCGAGCGCCAGGGTGAGTGCCACGGCGGCGGTGGCGGTGGTGCCGCGCAGAACGGTCTGCTTCACGGTGGTGCCTCTCTCGTCTCCTGCTGAGCCGGCGCACCAGGATCAGGGTGCCCTCCGGCCGGTCACAAGGAACGATGGTGGGTACGGGTGAAGCGTTGTTACTGCCAAGATGAACGCCAGGTGAATGCGATTTGGACATTCGCTCAGTTGGCGTCCGGCGGCGCCGCCGCCGGAACCGCTGCCGCGCAGGTGGGCACGTGTCAGGTCGGGCGCGGACCGATCCGCCCACACTCGCCGGCGGAGCCGGTTCGGTCGCGTAACCCCCACCGCGGCAAGGGAACTCGCGCACCGCCCGATCGGTTCAGACGAGGTCGCCGGCGCGCCACGCGCGAGCGCCGGCCCCGAGATCCTCCGCGGTGGTCAGCATGGCCGCGGCCCGGCGCAGCTGGGGCGGCCAGTCTCCGGCGTGCGCCTCGATCTCCTCGATGTCGACGTCCTCGCGGGCGCCGCGGCCCGCGGCCACGACGCGGCAGAACGCCCCGGCCCGGTCCAGGGCGACCCCGAGGTCGCCGTCGAAGACGCCGCGCAGGATCTCGTCGGCCAGGTCGCGCAGCTCCTGGGGCCCCGGCGGGGTGGCGGCCCCGGCGACGACGCCCGCGACGTCGGCGAACCGCAGGCCCTCGGTGTAGTCGGCGCTCGCGCCCGCCGGGTCGCGGCGCACCCATTCGCGCAGCACGTAGAGGCGCCACAGCAGCCCGGGCAGGCTGCGGGCGGGGCGCTGGGCCCACAGCTCGGCCAGTGTCGACAGGCCGATCTCGTCGACGATCTCGACGAGGCGGCGGGTGACGTCGGGGTCGTCGCTGGCCCGCCCCGCGTGCACGAGGGCCGCCGCGCTCTCGTCGGCGACCCCGACGATCACCGCGGGGTCGAGGCTCTCGGAGGCGAAGACGTCCATCATGCCGGGGGTGAGCCGGGCCGGCCGGCGCGGGCGACCGGCTCCGCCGGGGATGCTCATGTCGGTCTCCTGCTCGCTCGGTCGGGTGGTCGGGCGAGCCCCAGTGGGGCTCGGGTCGGGCTCTGGTGGGGCTGCTCGGGTCGGGCCGGCCGACGGGTCAGGCCGGGTGGGCGGGGCCGACGATGGCGACGCTGCGGGCGGGCAGCCGCACGGTGCCGCCGACATTGGCGACCGTCGGGTCGAGCGCGAGGAGCACGACGCCGTCGGGCCCGTCGTCGAGCCCGATCGGCAGCTCGACCTCGCTCTCGGAGAGGTTGACCGCCACGCGATGCCGGCCGCGCACGACGACGAACGCGCGATCGCTGCCGCCGGGCTCGACGCGCACCGCCGACAGGTCGCCGTCGCGCAGGTCGGGGCGGGCCCGGCGCAGCGTGAGCAGCGCGCGGTACCAGTCGAGAACGAGCTCGTGGTCGCCCTCGCGGCGCTCGGCCCAGCGCAGCACGCTCGCGTCGCGGGTGGCCGGATCCTGCGGGTCGGGCACCTCGTCGGGCGCCCAGCCGTGCGAGCCGAACTCGTCGCGGCGGCCCTGGCTGACGAGCTTGCCCAGCTCGTCGTTGTGGTCGGTGAAGTACTGCCACGGCGTGCTGGCCGCCCACTCCTCCCCCATGAACAGCATCGGGGTGTACGGGCTGGTCAGCAGCAGCGCGGCGCCGCAGCGCAGCAGCCGTTCGTCGACGATCGCGCTGAGCCGGTCGCCGGTGGCGCGATTGCCGACCTGGTCGTGGGTCTGCAGCGAGACGACGAACGCGGAGCCGTCGACGAGGTCGGCCTCGACCGGGCGGCCGTGCACGCGGCGGCGGAAGGTCGAGTACGTGCCGGCGTGCAGGAAGGGGGTCGTCAGCAGCCGCGGCAGCACCCCGGGCGCCGCGAAGTCGTCGTAGTAACCCTGCCGCTCGCCGGTGAGCGCCACGTGCAGCGCGTGGTGCACGTCGTCGGCCCACTGCCCGTCGATGCCCAGGCCGCCGCGCTCGCGGGAGGTGACGGTGCGGATGTCGTTGCGATCGGACTCCGCGACGAGCACCATCGCGCGCCCGGTCGTCTCCTCGAGTTCGTCGACCGCGGCGGCGAGCTCCTCGAGGATCGGCAGCGCGCGCTCGTCGTGCAGCTCGTGCACGGCGTCGAGGCGCAGCCCGTCGACGTGGAAGTCGCGCAGCCAGTGCAGCGCGTTCTCGATGATGAAGTCGCGTACCGGGTCGCTGTCGGGCCCGTCGAGGTTGAGGCCCACGCCCCACGGCGTCTCGTGGCGGCTCGTGAAGTAGGGGCCGAAGAGGCCGAGGTAGTTGCCGTCGGGGCCGAGGTGGTTGTAGACCGCGTCGACGAAGACCGCCAGCCCGCGGGCGTGCGCCGCATCGACGAACTCCTGCAGGGCGCGCGGGCCGCCGTAGGGTTCGTGCACCGCCCACAGCCCGGCTCCGTCGTAGCCCCACCCGACCTGGCCCGGAAAGCTGTTCAGCGGCATGAGCTCGACGACGTCGATGCCGAGCTCGACGAGCTCGTCGAGGCGCTCCGCGGCCGACGCGAGCGTGCCCTCGGGGGTGAACGTGCCGACGTGCAGCTCGTAGATCGTCGTGCCGGGCAGCTCGACGCCCTCCCAGTCGTCGTCGGTCCACGCGAAGTCGGCCAGGTCGACGACCTGCGCCGGCTCGTGCGGCCCCTCCGGAAGGCGCAGCGCCCGCGGGTCGGGCACGACCGGGCCTCCGTCGACGCTGAACCCGTAGCGGGCCCCCACCGGAGCCGAGGTCGGGCTGACCCACCAGCCGCGCTCACCGCGCTCCATCGGCACCGTGCTCCCGTCGAGCCACAACTCGACGGAGTCGGCGGCGTTGGGCGCCCAGACCGCGGGCGTCGTCGCTCCGTCGCGGACGACGCCCGTGGTGCGGGTGACGGGCCGGGCTCCGGTGCGGACGGGGAGGTGTGCTGTGCTCACGTGGATCGCCTTCGCATGCGAGGTGGTCGGGACGGCAGGGTGCGTCGTGCACGCACGATCGTGTCACGGGGCGGCTGGGCCGGCGCGCCCCGGGGCGCGGGCGCGCCTTGCGCTCACTCGCGCTGCAGCACCGCGACGGGGTAGCGCGCGAACACCTGCGCGCACTCGACCGTGCCCTCGACGACGCCGCCGCCGAGCACGTCGCGCCAGCGCCCTTCGGGCAGGGAGACGGTCTGCCCGCCCCAGCCGCCCTGGGCGGCCAACCGCGACGGTGCGAGGGTCACGAGGGTCGCCACCGCCTGCTCGCGCCCGAAGACGCCGGCGAGGAGCCCGGAGCTGGCGGTGCGCACGAACCCGAGCACGTGATCAGCCGCCTCCGGCGAGGTCTCCAGCGGCTCGTAGGCGCCGGCGAACACGTCGGGCAGCTCGCGGCGCAGGCGCAGCACCCGGGAGGTGAGCCACAGCTTCTCGGCGTCGAGGTCGCCGACCGGGCCCGCGCTCGCCTCGTCGTCCGCCTGCGGGAACGAGCCGAGCAGGCGAGTCCGCTTCTCGTAGTCGACCGGGCGGCGGTTGTCGGGGTCGACGAGGGAGAGGTCGACGATCTCGCAGCCCTGGTAGGTGTCGGGCACGCCGGGCAGCGTGAGCGCCAGGGCCTTCGCCGCGAGCACCGTTGCGCGCACCGCCTCGGTGTTCGCGGCCAGCGCGTCCTCGAGCGCAGCGCGCACCGGGCCGCCGTCGCGCATCGTGTGCGCGAGGTCGAGCACCCGCTGCTCGTAGTCGGGGTCGCCGTCGACCCAGGCGGTGCGCTGCTTACCCTCGCGCAGCGCCTTGACGAGGTACTCGTCGAGGCGCTCGCTGGGGATCGCACCGACTCCGAGGATCGTCTGCCACACGAGGTGGGCCGTCGGGCCGTCGACGTCGGCGGCGGCCGCGGCCTCGCGGGCGGCGTCGGAGCAGCGCTGCCAGGAGACGGGGTCGCCGGCCACCGCGAGAATCCGCGCCCGCACGTCCTCACTGCGCTTGGTGTCGTGGGTCGACAGGGTCGTCATGCCCTGCGGCCAGTCGGCCTGCTGCCGCGCGGCCCAGCCGTGCAGCAGCGCCGAGCCGCTGCCCTCGCCGGTCTGCGGCCGGTCGAGGTCGGCCGGGTCGCCGCCCACCTCGTTGAGCGCGATGAGCCGGTGCCAGCGGTAGAACGTCGTGTCCTCGATGCCCTTGGCCATGACCGGACCCCAGGTCTGCTGCAGCCGCACCGAGAAGTCGAGCGTCGAGGGGTCGTCGTGGTGGGCCACGGTGAGCGGCACCAGCGCCTGCAGCTCCTCGCCGAGGTCGGGACGCTCGTGCAGGGCCCGGGTGAACGCCTCGGTGAGGCGCTCGCGGGCCTTCGCCGACAGCCCCTCGTCGGCGCGCACGTACGCGCGGTAGACCTCGCCGGCGACGAGCAGTTCGACGACCGCCGACCGCAGCCGCTCCGGCTCCAGGCCGGGGTTGGCCTCGCGGGCGCGGCGGGTGAGGCGCTCCACCTCGGGCACGAGCGACTGCCGCACGACCTGGCGCTTGGCCTCCTCGACGGCCGAGAGCAGGTTCGGCTCTCCCCCGGCCGCGACCCACGCGGCGGTGACGGCCGGTTCGGCGGCGGTGTCGACGAGCGCGGCCTGCACGACCCGCATCGCGTCGTAGCCGGTGGTGCCGGCGCTGCGCCAGTCGGTGGGCAGCTCTTCGTCGCCCTCGAGGATCTTCTCGACCCACACGAGCGTGCCCTTGCGGGTCGTCGAGTGCAGCATCTCCAGGTAGCCGCCGGGGTCGGCCAGGCCGTCCGGGTGGTCGATGCGGAAGCCGTCGATGAGGCCGTCGGCGTTGAGTTCGAGCAGCAGCGCGTGGGTGGCCTGGAAGACGTCGTCGAGTTCGACGCGCACGGCGATGAGCCCGTCGACCTCGAAGAACCGCCGGTAGTTCAGCACGTCGTCCTTCTCGCGCCAGCTCGCGAGCCGGTAGTGCTGCCGGTCGAGCACCGAGCGCACCTTCGTCGCGTCGTTCTCGCCGGGGCGCACGTCGCCCTCGGTGCCCAGCGCGATCGGGTACACGTGCTCGTAGTAGCGGATGACCGGCACCATCGCCGGCGCCCCCGCCTCGGCGGCGACCGTGCCGTCCGAGCTCTCGGAGCCGGTCTCGAGCCCGGCGGCCCGCTCGGCCCGCTGCCGCGCGTGGTCGGTGACGCGTTCGAGTGCCCCGCTCAGGCCGGCGGCCTGCACGCGGCTGTGCCGGTGGCCGAGGTCGCGGCCCGCGGCGTGCGTGGCGACCGGGTCGGGGATCTCGTCGATGACGAGCTCGCCCGCCTCCAGCACGGTCTGCAGTTCCTCGCCCAGCACCGGCAGGCCGATGCGGCCGCCGCCGGCCTTCCAGTCGATGTCGAACCAGTGCGCGGTCGTCGCGTCGCGCCCGTCACGCAGCACCTGCCACAGCGGCAGGTTGGCCGACTCCGGCGCCACGAACGCCATGTGGTTGGGCACGACGTCGACGATGACGCCGAGGTCGTGCTCCGCCGCCGTCTGGGCGAGCAGTTCGAACTCCTCGCGGCCGCCGAGCTCGCCGCTGATGCGGGTGTGGTCGACGACGTCGTAGCCGTGCATCGAGCCGGCGACCGCCTGCAGAATCGGCGACAGGTACAGGTGCGAGACCCCGAGGCGCGCGAGGTAGGGGACGACCTTCCGGGCGTCGGCGAATCCGAAACCGCTGTGCAACTGGAGCCGGTAGGTCGAGGTGACGGACATGCGCGAGGAACTCCTGCCGAGAGCGGGTGTGCGGGCACGCGCTCCCGTCACACCCGCGGGCGGGCGCCGGTCGGCGCGCCATCCCGTCGCGGCGACGAGTGCGGCGACTGAGAGCCCACGCTACCCACCCGCCGCAACCCCCTGCGAACGCACGCACCAACGACCCTGAGAACTGCGTGTCGTGATCAGGACTGCGGTCCGTGCCGCAGTTCCGACCATGACACGCAGTTCTCAGGGTCGTTCGGGCGCGCGATCGTTCGGCGTCGGCGACGTTCCGCGCTCGGGGCGCGGCCTCGTTCGGTCGCCGCTCGCAGGGGTCAGCCGGCGCGCAGCGACAGGTGCCGGCCGACGCCGAGCGAGGTCGCGGCGAGGTCGAAGGCGAGCTCGACCTCGTGCCGGGCCGGGTCCACCTCGAGCCGGCGCCGAACGCCGGTGCGCCGGAAACCGTGGTCCTCGAACCGCGCGACGAGGTCCACCCGGTCCTCGGCGATCCCCACGACGAGGGCGTCGGCCGCGAACAACCCCGCCCACTGGGCCGCGCGATCGAGCAGCAGCGCCTCGGTCTCCACCCCGCCGGACAGCGCGTGCAGGTGGGTGAGGAAGGCGCTGCGGTCGAGCGCGAGGTCATCGAAATAGCCACTGACGAAACCCAACCAGTTGTCGTGGGAATCCACGAGCGCCTGGGCGAAACAGTCGATGTCGGTGAGGGCGCGGACGCGCTCACGCCAGGCCGACTCCGAGAGAGCGGTGGCCTCTTCGAGAGCCTCCACATCGTCTCCCGGCCCCGCGAGGATCATGTCCAGCCAGGCGCCGCGCAATTGGCGCCAGTCCCCCTCGGACACCTCGACGAAACGAAATTCATTGTGCTCCACGCAAATACGGTAAATGAGCAGCGTCGGGAAAGCTACCGGCAACGCGGTGGAATTCGCGGTCTTGTCGCGCGCGTCACATCGCCTCAGCCGGTGGCCCGGTCGAGGTCGGTCACGACGAGCACGAGCTCCCCGAACTCGTCGGTGGCGTCGAGGTCGACGTGCGCGAACAGCCTCCAGTCGCGGTCGGAGTCGGGGTCGTCGAGGATCTGCTCGACGAGCCAGCGGCGCGCGGCGGGCTCGCGTTCGATGCGAAGCAGCCCGGGGCCGCGGGCGTCGGGGCCCGTGCCGATGACGTCGTGCAGGTCACCGGGCCGCTCGGGCTCGACCTGGACGCCGTAGTCCCGGGCGTACTCGGCGAGCGCGTCGCCCCAGTCGCGGGCGTCCATGACCTCGGCGTCGAGGCCGGCCGCGCGCACCACCTCGTCGTCGAGGGCGGCGAGCTCGTCGACGCGGCCGCGCGCGGCGAGTTCGACCCGCCGCCACATGGCGGTGCGCACGAGCACGCGCAGCGCCCGCTCGTTGGCGCTCAGCGGCCGCGGCGCGCTCTCGGTGGGGCGCACGGGCTCGTCGGCGGGCCGGTCGGGGTCGGTGAGGGCCTCCCACTCGTCGAGCAGCGAGGAGTCGGTCTGGCGCACGAGCTCGCCGAGCCACTCCTGCACGTCGAGCAGCTGCTCGGTCTTGGCGGCCTCCGGCACCGTCGAGCGCAGCGCGCGGTAGGCGTCGGACAGGTACCGCAGCACGATCCCCTCGGCCCGCGTGAGCTGGTAGAACGCGATGAACTCGCCGAACGTCATCGCGCGTTCGTACAGGTCGCGGACCACGGACTTGGGTGACAGCTCGTCGTCGCGCAGCCACGGGTGGGAGTGGCGGTAGGTCTCGAACGCGGCGTCGAGCAGCTCGGCGAGCGGGCGCGGCCAGGTGACGTCCTCGAGCAGCTCCATGCGTTCCTCGTACTCGACGCCGTCGGCCTTGAGCTGCGCGACCGCCTCCCCGCGGGCGTGGAACTGCTGGGCGAGCAACACCGGCCTCGGGTCGTCGAGGGTGGCCTCGATGACGGAGACGACGTCGAGGGCGTAGTCGGGCGAGTCGGGGTCGAGCAGGTCGATGACCGCGAGGGCGAACGTCGACAGCGGCTGGTTGAGGGCGAAGCCGCGCTGCAGGTCGGCGACGACGGCGAGGGTGCGGCCGGTCGCGTCGGGCTCCGGGAGCTTCTCGACGACGCCGGCGGTCAGCAGGCTGCGCAGGATCTCGATGGCGCGTCGTTGCAGGTGAGCCTGGCGGCGCGGGTCCTCGTGGTTGTCGGTGAGCAGCCGGCGCATCGCGGCGACGGGGTCGCCCTCGCGCTCGATGACGTTGAGCACGAGCGAGTAGCTGACCCGCAGCCGCGGCACGAGCCGTTCGGGGTCGGCGGCCAGGAGCCGCTCGAAGGTGTCCTCGCCCCAGCTGACGAACCCCTCCGGCGGCTTCTTGCGCTGCACCTTGCGGCGCTTCTTGGGGTCGTCGCCGGCCTTGAGCAGCGCGCGGTGGTTCTCGATGACGTGGTCGGGGGCCTGCACGACGACGCTGCCGGCGACGTCGAACCCGGCGCGGCCCGCGCGCCCGGCGATCTGGTGGAACTCGCGGACCTTGAGCAGCCGCTGGCGCGAGCCGTCGAACTTGGTGAGCCCGGTGAACAGCACGGTGCGGATCGGCACGTTGATGCCGACGCCGAGGGTGTCGGTGCCGCAGATGACCTTGAGCAGCCCGGCCTGCGCGAGGGTCTCCACGAGTCGCCGGTACTTCGGCAGCAGGCCGGCGTGATGCACCCCGATCCCGTGCCTGACCAGGCGCGACAGCGTGGCGCCGAAGCCGCGGCCGAAGCGGAACCCGCGGATGTAGTCGGCGATCGCGTCGCGCTCCTGCCGGCTCGCGACCGTGATGCTCATCAGCGCCTGGGCCCGCTCCAGGGCCGCGGCCTGGGTGAAGTGCACGACGTAGATCGGAGCCTGTTTCGCCGCGAGCAGGTCTTCGAGGGTCTCGTGCAGCGGCGTCATCGCGTAGTGGAAGCTCAGCGGCACCGGGCGCGGCGCGTCGGCGACGTGCACGGTCGGGCGGTCGGTGCGCCGGGTCAGGTCGTCGACGAACCGGGTGACGTCGCCGAGGGTGGCGCTCATCAGCAGGAACTGTGCCTGCGGCAGCTCGAGCAGCGGCACCTGCCAGGCCCAGCCGCGGTCGGGCTCGCTGTAGAAGTGGAACTCGTCCATGACCACGCTGCTGACCTGCATGATCTCGCCCTGGCGCAGGGCGAGGTTGGCGAGCACCTCGGCGGTGCAGCAGATGATCGGGGCGCCGGCGTTGACCGCGGCGTCGCCGGTGAGCATGCCGACCCGTTCGGCGCCGAAGACGTCGCACAGCGCGAAGAACTTCTCCGAGACCAGAGCCTTGATCGGGGCCGTGTAGAACGTCGTGCCGCCGCCCTCGGCGCCGAGGGCGAAGAAGTGCGCGGCGAGCGCGACGAGCGACTTGCCGGAGCCGGTCGGGGTGGCCAGCACGACGTTGGCGCCGGTGGCGAGCTCGAGGATCGCCTCCTCCTGGTGCGGATACAGGGTCAGCCCCTGCTCCGCGGCCCAGTCGATGAAGGCCCCGACGGCCTCGTCGGGGTCGGTCGGGGTGCGCTGCGGGAGGCGGGTCGCTGTCGTCGTCATGGCCCGTCCATCATCGTCGCGGCCGGCCCCGCCGACAAAGTCGGCTGCGACGCAATTCCCCCGACGGCGGGGGAATTCTCGCCCGCCGCCGGGATCGCGGCGCCTCGGTTATCGACTCGGGCGCGATTTCACCCGGCCTCGGCGACGCATTGTCGGAACGCTCGTCCAAGTCGGACGACCGATAACGTCGTGACATTGGGGAATGTGCGGAAAGGGCCTCTTCTTCGGTGGGCGAAACCCGTTCGGACCGCTACGAGACACGTTGCAAACTCGGGAAATTCTTGACGAATTCATTGTCTCGTCGTGGCCTCGTCATGGCATTCCGCCGGTACACAGAAACGCCCGCCCGGCCCCTGTCGGGCCGGGCGGGCGTAGGTGTCGAGAGCTCGGGAGTCGGTTCAGACGAGGAAGCGGTAGGCCGGGCTGTCGGCGGGGATGCGCTCGACGACCATCGAGCTCTCCTCCATGCGCTCGAGCAGGCCCCCGAGGTCCTCCTTGCGGCCGAGCTCGATGCCGACGAGGGCGGGGCCGGTCTCGCGGTTGGAGCGCTTGACGTACTCGAACAGCGCGATGTCGTCGTCGGGGCCGAGCACGTCCTGCACGAACCGGCGCAGCGCGCCCGGCTCCTGGGGGAAGTTGACGAGGAAGTAGTGCTTGCGGCCCTCGTTGATGAGCGAGCGCTCGACGATCTCGGCGTACCGGGAGACGTCGTTGTTGCCGCCGGAGATGACGACGACGACGTCCTGCCCCGGCTCCACCTGCACCTGGTCGAGCAGCGCGGCCGACGACAGGGCGCCGGCGGGCTCGGCGATGATGCCGTCGACCTGGTAGAGGTCGAGCATCTCCGTGCAGATGCGCCCCTCGTCGACGGCGACGAGCTCGACGTCGGCGTCGCGCACGATCGGATAGGTGACGTCGCCGGCCCGGCGCACGGCGGCGCCGTCGACGAACGTCTCGATGTCGTCGAGGTCCAGCGGCTGCCCGGCCTGGATCGCGGCGGCCATGCACGCGGCGCCCGCGGGCTCGGCCCCCACGATCCGGGTGTGCGGGTGGCGGGCGCGCATCCAGGTCACGCAGCCCGAGAGCATGCCGCCGCCGCCGACCGGGATGACGAGCACGTCCGGGTCGCGGCCGAGCTGCTCGATGATCTCGACGGCCATCGTGCCCTGGCCCGCGATCGTGTGCGGGTGGTCGAACGCCGGCACCTCGATCGCGCCGGTCTGCGCGGCGTCGGCGTGCGCGGCCGCGGCGGCGTCGTCGTAGGCCTCTCCCCCGACGATGATCTCCACGCACCCGGCGCCGAGCGCGGCGATCCGCTCGCGCTTCTGGCGCGGGGTGGTGCGCGGCACGTAGACCCGCCCGGTCATGCCGAAGCTCGCGCACGCGTACGCGAAGCCCTGCGCGTGGTTGCCGGCGCTGGCGCACACGACGCCGCGCTCCCGCTCCGCGCGGCTCAGCTGGGAGATGAGGTTGTAGGCGCCGCGCAGCTTGTAGGAGCGCACGGGCTGCAGATCCTCGCGCTTCACCCAGACGTTCGCGCCGGTCGCCTTCGAGAGACGGGCGCTGTGCTGCAGCGGCGACTCGCGGATCAGCTGGCGCAGCCGCACGAACGCGGCCTCGACGTGGTGCGCGGTGACGGAGGCCGACAGCTCGGTCTCCTCGGTCGTCGCTTGCATAGTGGTCACCGCACGATGGTGCTCCCGATGACCACCCACTGGACGGTCCGTCCATATCGCGAGCGTTCGCGGCTCAGCTCTTGGGATGTCGGTCTCGGAAAGTGGACACGGTGAGGGCCGCGCCGGGCGGCCGTCGCGCTTGCCGTCATCGCCGAGACGCGCGGGGAGTGACCTTTCGGCGCGCGTCGAGTGGTCAATTCCGACTCCGCGCCGATCGGCGGCCCTGTGACCAGCGGTGTTGCGCGGTGCAACCAGAGTGACCGCTCGCGAGGGGTCACTGCACGCATGCCTGGGCATTTACCGAGGCCGACCCGGGTGCGGGCCGTGGCGCCGGGCCGGCCTCGCGCCCCTCAGTCCTGCGCCGGCTTCTGGGCCAGGATCTGGACGAGGTTGCCGCACGTGTCGTCGAAGACGGCCATGACCGCGGTGCCGATGTCGGTCGGAGGCTGAGTGAAGGCGACACCGAGCCCGACGAGTCGCTCGTGCTCGGCCGCCACGTCGTCGACGGCGAACTGAACGGCCGGGATGCCGTCGCTCATCAGCGCGTCGCGGTACGGCTTGACGGCCGGGTGCCCGGACGGCTCCAGCAGGAGCTGCGGCCCATCGGGCGCGTCCGGGGAGACGACGGTCAGCCAGGCGGCGTCACCGAGCGGCACGTCGTGGCGCTTCA
This sequence comes from Piscicoccus intestinalis, assembly GCA_039812445.1. Classification (GTDB taxonomy): domain Bacteria; phylum Actinomycetota; class Actinomycetes; order Actinomycetales; family Dermatophilaceae; genus Kineosphaera; species Kineosphaera intestinalis_A. Next base: position 45,240 of record JBDIAM010000001.1, read on the forward strand.
CGAAACCGAGCACGTCGGTGTAGAACGCCAGCGCAGCCCGCTGATCGTCGACGAACACGCTGGTCAGGTCGATTCTCATGGTGAGTCCTCTCGGGTGATCGGCCACCGGCGCGTGATGGCGGCGAGCGGCGCCCTGTCGAAGTAGTGGAGCTTGGTGCGGCCGCGACGTTCGGTGGTCACCAGGCCGGCCTCCTCGAGCACGGCGAGGTGCTGCGAGATGGCCTGTCGGGACGAGCCGACCCCGTGCTGCATCGCCAGCGCGGCGCAGATCTCGAACAGCGACTGACCGTCCCGCACCGCCAGCTGATCGAGGATCAGCCGCCTGGTCTCGTCGTCGAGCGCCCGGAACACGTCGGCCACAGCAGGACGATAGGCAAGTGGTCACTTGCCTGTCAATGATCACCGGAGACTGTGTTTGGCCGAGCCGCTGGCACCGCGAGCGGTGCGGCCCGCGGGTACCGTCGGGCGGGCGCGACGGGCGATCGGGCATACTGCCAGGTGGGCTCGATCGGAGCCCAGGGGCCCTTAGCTCAGTTGGCAGAGCAGCGGACTTTTAATCCGAAGCGCGTCGGTTCGAGCCCGACAGGGCCCACCCCAGCCGCCCAGCCAAGCCGCCCCGACCAGCCGATCCCGCGCCGCAAAGACTTGTGGGCAGTGACCTTTCGAGGTGCGTCGAGTGGTCAATTCCGTCTCCGCGCGATTTCGCGAGCCCGTGACCTGCGGTGTTGCACGGCGCAACCAAGGTGACCTCTCGCGAGTGGTCACTCCACACATCTGCGGGCAATCGCCAGAGCACCCACAGCGGCCCCCAGCGGGCACGAGCGAGCGCGGCCGACGAGGCCACCCCGTACCTGAGGCGCCCGAGGGGCTCGAGACGACCGAAAGGCCCGAGGCCCCCGAGGCGCCCAAGACACCCGAACCGCCCCAGAGCCCCCGCGAAGCGCCCACCCCGCGAGCGTCAGCGGGTGACGATGCCCGGCCGGTTGGGAGCCGGCTCGTGCGGGTCGTCGTCGGGCTCACCACCGGGGCCGGTGTGCCGGGTGTCGGTGAGCGTGGAGCCGCCGAGGGCGGTGTCGGTCCAGCTGGCCACGGTCCAGCCCTGGTCGCTGCCGCCCTCGAGCACGACCATCGCGGTGTTCTCCAGCGGCCGGTCGGAGGCGAACGCGAGGTCGATGTTGTCGCCGCGCAGCGCCGACCACATGCGGATCACCGCACCGTGCGCGAAGCAGACGACGGTGCCGGCGTCGCCGACCTCCTGTTCGGCCTCCGCCACGACCGCATCGAACCGGTCCAGCACCTCGCGACCGGTCTCGGCGCCGGGCATCCGCTCGTCGAGGTCGCCCTCCCACCCGAAGACCTGCCGCACGTAGCGCTCGATGCCGTCCCGGTCGTTGCGCATCTCCAGGTCACCGGCGGCGATCTCGCGCAGGCCGTCGCGCACGCGCACCTCGAGGCCGAGTTCGCGGGCCAGCGGCTCCGCGGTCTGCTGGGTGCGCACGAGGGTGGAGGCGTAGACGGCGCGGATGTCCTCGTCGGCGAGCGCCTCCGGGACCGCCGCCGCCTGGGTGCGACCGAACTCGGTGAGATCGGCCCCCGGGGCGGCGGTGTCCAGGTGGTGCCCGATGTTGCTGGAGGTCTGGCCGTGACGCACGAGGAGCAACCGCATGTGTCCCATCATGACTTACCGCGCGCGTGAGCCCTGACCATCGCGAGGGTGCGGCCGGTGAACGCTGAGCGACGAGGCAGCGCGCGGCCGGTGCCGCGGGAGTCGGGACACCCCGGTTGGCGCGCCGCGGACACACTCACGTCTCGTACGTCTCGAGCGAGCCCTTCTCGTGCGGCAGCAGGCTGAACTTCTCGATGGCCTTGACGGTGCCGGAGACGATGAGCTCGTCGCCCTGGTGCGGGATCGTCTCCAGGTCGGCGTACGTGTAGCGCCCCTCCGGCTCCTTGATGGCGACCACCGTCACGCGGTGCCGGGCACGCAGGTCGGACTTGCCCAGCGGCACGCCCCACAGGAGCGTCGGCGCCTTGATGCGCGCGAGCGCGTAGCCCTCGAACGACAGGTAGTCCTCCAGCGAACCGACGATCTGGTGGGCGATCTTCTGCCCCATCGCCCGCTCCGGGTAGACGACGTGATCGGCGCCGACCCGCTCGAGGATCTTGCCGTGCTTGGCGGTGATCGCCTTGGCCCAGATCTCCTCGATGCCCGCCTCCGAGAGAGCCAGCACCGTGAGCACGCTGGCCTCGATGTCGGCTCCGATCGCGACGACGGCCCGGTCGAAGGAGGAGACCCCGAGCTGGCGCAGCGCCTCCTCGTCGGTGGTGTCGGCCTGCACGACGTGCGTCAGCTCGGCGGAGTAGCGCTGCACCAGCTCGGCGTTCTCGTCGATGGCCATGACGTCCTTGCCCATCTCCACGAGCGCCAGCGCCACCGCCGACCCGAACCGGCCCAGGCCGACGACGAGGATCGACTCCGGCTCCTTGCGCGTACCGCGTCTAGCCACGATGCCTGCCTCCTTCGATCCGGGTGACCGCAGCGCCGATGCTATGCCGCCGACGCCGGCCCCGTTCTGCCCCGTTCCGTCCCGGCCCCATGGTCACCCCACGATGGCCCGTTCCGTGGGATACCGGAACCGCCGCTCGCGATGCCGCAGGGCCAGCGCCGAGGCCACCGTGATCGTGCCGACCCGGCCGATGAACATCAGCAGCATGAGCACGAGCTGAGCCGCGGGCTCCAGGTGCGGCGTGATGCCGGTCGACAGCCCCACGGTCCCGAAGGCCGACACCGCCTCGAAGGCCACCTTGTCCAGCGGCAGACCGGTGACCGCGACGAGCACGACGGTGCCGGCCATCACCGCCCCGACGGCGAGCAGCGCGACCGCAAGCGCCTGGCGCTGCGTGCTCGTGTCCACCCGGCGGCGGCCGACGAGCACGTCGCGGTCACCGCGCACCTCGGCCAGGATGACGAACCCGAGCAGCACGAACGTGGTCACCTTGATGCCGCCGGCGGTGCCGGCCGACCCGCCTCCGATGAACATGAGCACGATCGTGATGACGATCATCGCCGAGGTCATCTGGCCGTAGTCGACGGAGTTGAAGCCCGCCGTGCGGGCCACCGTGGAGGCGGTGGTGGCCGCCACCAGCTTCTCCCACACCGACAGCGGGCCGAACGTGCCGGGATTGGTCCACTCGAACCCGAGGTAGGCCACGGTGCCGCCGACCAGCAGCGCGGCCGTGCCGCCGACGGTGACCCGGGTGTGCACGCTCCACAGTCGAGGCCACCGCCAGGCGTGCAGCAGTTCCAGGAAGACGGGGTAGCCGATGCCGCCGGCGATGATGGCCAGGCTGATCGGCCAGCAGATCCAGGCGTCACCGACGAAACCCACGAGGTTGTCGGAGTACAAGGCGAAGCCGGCGTTGTTGAAGGCCGAGATCGAATGGAAGAGTCCGTGCCAGGCGGCGGCGCCGAGGTTGTCGTCGTAGGCCGCGCGGAACCGCGCCGTGAGCACGGCGGCGAACAGCAGTTCGGCCACGGCCACCGCGGCGATGATGCGACGCAGGATGTCTCGGACATCACCGCCGCTGACCGCGCTGGTCTCGGCCCGCACGAGGTCGAGCTGGCGCAGCCCCAGCCGCCCGCGCATCGCGAGGCTGAGCAGGGTCGCCAGCGTCATGATCCCCAGGCCGCCGATCTGAATGAGCAGCATGATGATGACCTGCCCCAGCGGCGTCCAGTAGGTCGCGGTATCGACCGTCGTCAGGCCCGTCACACACACCGCGGAGACCGTGGTGAAGGCGGCCGCCAGCACGTCGACTCGGCCCGGGGCGTGCGCGGCCGGTAGGCACAAGAGACCGGTGCCGACGGCGATCGCGCCGAGAAAGGCCAACGGCACCAATCGCACCGGGTGAGCGAGGTGGGCCGCGAGGAAATCGCCGAGATCGGCCGGTCGACGGCGCTCCCCAGGCGCCCTGCTCGCGGTCGCGAGCCGGTCTTCCGGCGCCCTCGTGGGCTCCTGGTCACCCGACAATCGGACGCTCCTCGGGAAGGCTGTAGTGGCGACGCCGGGCGCGCAAGGCCAGCGCCGAGGCCACGGTCACCGTGCCGACACGACCGACGAACATCAGCCCCATGAGCAGGATCTGCCCTTCGGCACCGAGTTGGGGGGTGATTCCCAGCGACAGGCCCACGGTTCCGAACGCGGAGACGACGTCGAACACCACGGCCTGCAGCGGCAGCTCGGTGGTCATGACGAGCGCGAT
>JBDIAM010000002.1:0-40421 GCA_039812445.1 Piscicoccus intestinalis
CCCGGCCTTCGGTCAAGTCGTCGCGGCGCACAAGAAGAATGTCGATGTCCGAGTGGACGTCCGCGGTGCCGCGGGCGAAGGATCCGAACACCGCGCAGTGGACGGCTTTCACCGGCCATGCGGCGACCTCGTCGCGGATCCGTTCGATGAGGGCCGCCCGCAGCCGCGTCAACCCCTCGATATGCGCGGCGGCGACGTGCTCGCGATTCAGGACGTACAGCGGGTATCGAGCCGGTACGTCGACCAACACGACCCCCTGCTCCACCAGTCGGGCCAGCACTTTGCGGACCCCCTCGTCACTGCCGCGGCCCAGACGACGGTGAACCTCGGCCGCGGTGCACGGACGAGTCGTTGATGCAAGCGTTTGCAGCACGCCCGCATCGAGGGTCGGCGTCACAGTGGCCAACGGGGAGCTGAAATCCACTTCAGCATCATTCCAACTATCGCTGGCCTGAGTCAACGATAATTGGGACCACGGTCGCTGACTCCGAGCACTGACCTCGCCACCCACCTCCGCGAAAACTGCGTGTCGCGGTGAGAACTGCGGCACGAACCGCAGTCCTCACCACGACACGCAGTTTTCAGCGAAGTGGGTCAGACGGGGCGGGCTCAGATGAGGCCGGATTCGTGCAGGAGCCGGCCGACCTGGGTGCCGTCGAGACGCTTCATCACCCGCTCGCGCACCGGCTTGGGCGCGGGGATCGAGATCTTCGCGCCGTCGCGCAGGCGGCTCGTCGCGGCGAGCAGGCTGCGCACGTCGTACGTCGAGTCGAAGACCTCGGGCACGCCCCGTTCGATGCCGAGCAGCTGGTAGGCCGACTCCATTCCCGTGCGCACCGAGTACTCGGTGGTGAAGATGCAGTCGCGACCCGTCTCCGCGAACTGGCCGATGAAGGCGAAGTTCGTGGCGCCGGCGGGCACGACGTCCGGGCGGTCGCCGGCCTTGCGCGGCATGAAGAACGACGTGACGTACGGCATCATCACCGGCACGCACTTGGCGCCGGTCGCCGCCAGCTCGTCGATCTCGTCGACGGGAACGCCCAGGTGGTACAGCCATTCGGCGGTGATCTCCGCGCCGGTGCACTCGGACATGGGCTTGTGGACGTAATCGCCGGGGCGGTCGACGAACAGCGAGTAGACCCACACGACGATCTCGTTCGGCTGCTGCGCCTTGAAGTGCGGCTGACGGTTGACGGTCCAGCTCAGCAGCCACGCGGAATCGCGGGCGGTGACGATGCCGCCGGTGACGACGCGGCCGCTGAACGGGTCGCGCTTGGCGATGCGACGCATGTACTCCGGGATGCGCTCGTCGGTGGTCGTCACGGTCGCGGACATCCACTTGGTCTCGTCGATGCTGCTGCAGAACACCTCGGGTCGCCCGAACGACGGGTCCTTGCGCGCCACCCGCTTCCACAGGTCCCACGCGGAGGCGGGCCCGCGGTCGAGCACCGCGGCCGTGTTGTTGTCGCCGTTGTCGGAGTTGTCGACGAGCGAGCCGATCGTCATCAGCACAACATCGTGCTCACCGAGGTCGGCGCCGCCCTCCTGTCCGCGGTGCACCCAGTGGACGCGGGTGGCGGTCTTGCGATCGCCGGCGAACTCGAAGTCGACGTCGGTGACCTCGGTCTCGAACTGGAAGTGCACGCCCTGGTCGATGAGCCAGCGGGTCATCGGCAGCACGAGCGACTCGTACTGGTTGTACTTGGTGAACTTCAGCGCCGAGAAGTCGGGCAGCCCGCCGATGTGGTGGATGAACCGGTGCAGATACAGCTTCATCTCCAGCGCGCTGTGCCACTCCTCGAAGGCGAACATCGTGCGCCAGTAGAGCCAGAAGTTCGACTCGAGGAAGTCCGTGGAGAAGACCTCGTCGATCCGCTTGCCCTCCATCTCCTCGCGCGTGGCGAGGAAGATCTTGACGAGTTCGCGCTGCGCCTTGGGGGTGAGGGTGAACAGCCCGTCGGTGTGCGCGTCCTGCCCGCGGTTCACGGTGGCGCGCTGGAGGCTGTAGTTCGGGTCGTCCTTGTTGAGCCAGTAGAACTCGTCGAGCACCGAGGCGCCCTCGATCTCCAGCGAGGGGATCGTGCGGAAGCAGTCCCACAGGCACTCGAAGTGATCCTCCATCTCGCGGCCGCCGCGGATGACGAAGCCGCGTTCGGGCTCCTTGATGCCGTCGAGGGCGCCCCCAGGGAGCTTGAGCTTCTCCAGGATCGTGATGTTCTCGCCGGGCACGCCGCCGTCGCGGATCATGAAGACCGCGCTCGACAGGGAGGCCAGGCCGGCGCCGACGAACCAGGCGTGGGTGGCCTGGGCGTTCTTCACCGGGCGCGGGCGGGCGAAGGCCTCGTAGTTGCCGCTGCTGTAGTACATGGTCGAGCTCCTTGCAGGTTCGCAGGTTTCGGGGGTTCTGGATGTCGGGAGGCGGGCGGCTGTCGTCGGGGCCATCGCTGCCCCAGCTCCTGCCCGCCGTCTCGATCACGCTCAATTTTGAGTGTACTCATTTTTGAGTCCAGTACAATTCGAGGCATGAGTGAGGCAGCAGGACAGTCGGCGCCGACGCGGCCGGCGGGCCGCCGGGAGCAGGCGAAGGCGCTCAAGCGGAGCCGGATTCTCGCCGCGGCGCAGCGGCGCCTGGCGAGCCAGGGGTACGAGGGCATGACGATGGCGCAGGTGGCCCACGACGCCGACGTCGCGATCGGCACGGTCTTCCAGTACGCGGCGACCAAGCCGGAGTTGCTCATGATGGTCGCGGCCGACCGCTGGTCGGACACGATCCCCGCCCTCATCGCGCAGGCCCGCGACACCGACGACCCGGTCGAGATCATCCTCACGCTGTTGTCCCCGCTGGCGCGCGAGTCGGCCCGGGCGCCGGAGGTGACGATGGCGATGGCCCGCGAGATCCTCTTCGGCGTCGACGGCCCGCACCGCCGCGAGGTGCTCGCGCTGGTCACACGCCTGGAGGAGGCGATCGCAGGGGTGCTCCGCAGCCACGGAGCCGGTGCTGCGGCAGACACGGCGGGCACGGCGGCCCGCCTCATCGTCTCCGGGGGCCTCATCGAATTGAACCGCACCCGCACCGGACTCGCCGGCGGCGACCCCGTCGAACACCGCCTACGCGCCATGGTCGAGCTCGCTCTCGCCGGGGCACGCGCCGCGCCCGCACGACCCTGAGACCTGCGTGTCGCGGTGAGGACTGCGGCACGGACCGCAGTCGCGACCGTGACACGCAGTTCTCAGGGTCGTTTCTCGGGCGGCTACGGTGACGGGAGCCAGCGAACCGTAGCCGCAGGAGGAGTCGTGCCCGTCGAACCCGGCGAGTGGGAACGCATCATCGCCGCCAACCCCGACCACTCCCGGTGGTACATCCAGCGCTTCCGCGACCTCGAGGCCGCGGGCAACGACATCGTCGGGGAGGCCCGCCTCATCGACGCGATGCTGCCGCGCGGCTCCCGGGTGCTCGACGCGGGCTGCGGGCCGGGCCGCCTCGGCGGCTACCTGCACCGGGCCGGGCACACCGTCGTCGGCGTCGACGTCGACCCCGCGCTCATCGAGGCCGCCGAGCAGGACTACCCCGGCCCCACGTGGATCGCCGCCAACCTCGCCGACCTCGACCTGCCCGCCCACGGCGTCCACGACGGCTTCGACGCGATCGTGTGCGCCGGCAACGTCATGACGTTCCTCGCCCCGAGCACCCGCACCGACGTGCTGCGCGCCTTCGAGCGGCACCTGCGCGTCGACGGCCGCGCGGTCGTCGGCTTCGGCGCCGGGCGCGGCTACTCCTTCGACGACTTCTTCGCCGACGCCCGCGCCGCCGGCCTGGAGATCGATCTGCGCCTGGCGACCTGGGACCTGCGCCCGTTCACCGACTCCAGCGACTTCCTCGTCGCGGTGCTGCGCCGGGCGTGAACCGCCGGTGCTGCGGGCGCCGGGCGAACCTCAGCGCACCCGCAGCACCCGCGCGAGGATCGGCGCGGCGGCGAGCATGAGGATCAGCCGGATCACCTGTGTCGTCAGCACGAACGTCACATCGGAGCCGGAGTCGACGGCCACCGCCAGCACCGCGTACAACCCGCCGGGCGTCGTCGCGAGATACCCGTCGAGGGCGCTCTGACCGGTCCACCGGGCGAGCAGCACGCCGGTGCCCGCGCTGAGGGCGATGACCGCGACGATGAGACCGAGCGCGAGCGGCAGCAGCCGGGCGATCGAGCGGATGGCCGCCGGCGTGAACCGGATGCCCACCTGGGCCCCGACCAGCACGAACGCGCACGTCATGAGCCAGGTGGGCACCCCGAAGCCGATGTCGAGGCGCGGCTCGACGAACACCCCGATGAGCATCGCGATGGCCAGCGGGCCGAGCAACACCCCCGCCGGGATGTGCAGCCACCGGCCGAGCTGGGCGCCGACCACCCCGCAGACCGCGACGTACAGCAGCGAAGCCCACCATGCGTCGACGCCCGCCGAGCCGGAGCCGGTCGAGCCGGCCGCCTCCAGCACCGCGCCCGTGCTCGGCGGATCGAACACGAGCGTCGCCACGATCGGCATGCCGACGAGGATGAGCAACACCCGCACGTACTGCACGACCGAGACGACCCGATCGTCGGCGCCGAGCTCCCGCGCGATCGCCGTGATCCCGGACGCGCCGCCCGCGATCATCGCGAAGACACCGGTCGCCTGGCCGAGGCCGGCCCCGTGCGCCAGGGCCCACCCCGAGGCGATGCTCAGGGCCAGGGTGACGACCCCGGCGGCGAGGATCGGCCCGCCGTCACCGGTGAGTTCCTGCAGCGTGCTCGGTTCGACGAGCGCCCCGATCGACACGCCGATGATCGCCTGGCCGACCGTCGACGACCAGCTCGGCATCGCCAGCGTCGGCCACACCGCCTCCCGCCCCGGCATCGGCCGCTGCGTGAACCCGACCGCGTAGACGACCGCCCCGAGCAGCGCACCAAACAGCGCCGGCGACGGCAGGCCGCTCGCCACGAACACGAGCGCGCTGAGCAGCACGAGCACGCCGAGCACCGTCCAGGCGATGACGACCGGGACGCTCGGGCGGCTCGGCCGGGTGCGCCGCCATCGCCCGATCAGAGCCGGGCCCCCGTCACCGTGCCGCAACAGGCCGAGACCGCCGACCGGCACGACGACGCCCCGACCCGAAAGGGGCCGGGGCGTGGGGTCGAGGACATGGGGCCCAGTGTGCCGTGCGAGCGTCTCGACGCGGCAGGGGGTTCCGGGCAGTCCTGGGTCTCTGCGGGGCTCAGTGGTCGATCGAACCAGCCACCCGGAGCCGGGGGCTCACAGCTGGGGGCCGCCGGTGACGCGGTCCTGCGGGCCGGTGCCGTGGACGGCGAGGTAGGTGTCCTCCGGCATGAGCACCCAGGCGATCGGGTAGAGCACGAGGGGGCTGCCGGGGAGCACGACCATGAGGGCGAAGACGAGGGCTCGCATCGCCCAGGCGTTGGCGCCGAACTTCTCGGCGAGGCCGCCGCAGACGCCACCGAGGACGCGGTCGGTGCTGGATCGGGTGTAGCCCTGGCGGGCCAGTGGCTCGTAGATGCCGTTCATGATGGTGCCTTTCCGTCGAGGTGGTGGTCGGTCGTCGGCGGCGCCGCGGCCGCGATGAACACCTCTCCAGACTGACCCGACCTCGGCCGGGCCGCCATGCGGTGCCACCCTGAGCGCACCAGGAGCCGACCATGAGTTACCGGTTGAACCCCGCGGAGGTTTGGCTCGCGGGCGCCCCGGTGCCAGGGTGGGACACATGGCGTCCCCCTCACCCGGCCCAGTGCCGTGGCCGCACACCCCGCTGCCGGTGGTGGCCGCCCCCATGGCAGGCGGGCCGTCGACGCCGGATCTGGCCGCGGCCGTGTCGAACGCCGGCGGGCTGGGGTTTCTCGCGGCGGGCTACCGGACCGGCTCCGACATGGCCGAGCAGGTGCGGGCGACCCGGGAGCTCACCGGTGCGCCGTTCGGGGTCAACGTGTTCGTGCCCGCGGTGGAGCGTGACGAGGGGCGGCTGTTCGCGCAGCGCACCGCGGTCGAGGCCTACGTCGACCTGCTGCACACTGCCGCCGCACGCCTGGGTGTCGAACTGCCGCAACCGAACTGGGAAGACACCGACGGCTGGGACGAGAAGATCGACGCGCTCGTGGCCGATCCCGTCGCGGTCGTGTCGTTCACGTTCGGGCGGCCGCCGCACCGCGTCGTCGACCGGCTGCACCGCGTCGGCACGTGCGTGGCCGTCACCGTGACGTGCACCCAGGAGGCCGACGCCGCGGAGGCCGTGGGGGCCGACGCGCTCGTCGTCCAGGGCGTGGAGGCCGGGGGTCATCGCGGCACGCACGACGTGCTGATGACCCCGAACGTGCTGAGCCATCCGGAGTTGCTGCGCAACCTGCGGGGCCGGCGGGCCGCGCTCGTCGCGGCCGGCGGCGTCGCCGGCCCGAGCGACGTGCGCCGGGCCCGCAAGCTCGGGGCGGTGGCCGCGCAGGCCGGCACCGCCTACCTGCTGACCCCGGAGGCGGGCACGAGCCCCGTGCATCGACAGGCCCTCACCGAGCGGGCTCTCGAGGCGACCGTCACGCGAGCCTTCTCCGGGCGTCCGGCGCGCGGGCTGCGCAACCGGTTCGTCGAGGAGTTCGACGCCTACGCGCCCGCGGTCTACCCGGCCGTCGACCAGCTGACGAAGCCGCTGCGGGCCCGGGCCGCGCAACTCGGCGACGTCGGTGGTGTGTCGCTGTGGGCCGGAGCCGGGTGGCGCACGATCGAGGCCGCCCCCGCCGCGCAGGTCACCGCGCACCTGGCCGGGCCGCGCGGCTGAGCCCGTAGTCGGCGGGTTCGGCGGGCGCTTCTGCGGAGGCTCGGGGGCGCTTCGGCGGCGGGGCCGGTCGCCGGCTCGGTGCTATCAGACGGCAGGGCTACCACGTCTTGCTGTTTCTTGAACGAACTTTGACCACATCCTCGTTGAGAACTCGTAACGCCCCTGCCGAGAATGGCGATGAGACGCAGATGGCCTGGTCACTGGGGAGTGGTCGCGCCGGCGTCTCGACCAGCGACGGCGGTGTCTCGCGCTTCGGCGGAGCCAACGAGCCGCCGGAGCGCCCGGGCAGGGGGAACTCGGACGACTCCGGGACGACAGCCGCACCGGCACGAACGTAGGAGCCCGATCTCGTGACGAACCCCCTTGCGCCGACCCCTGACCAGGACGCGGCGGTGCGCGCGACGCGCCTGTACACACTCATCCGCGACGCCTACCTGGCGCTCCCCCAGATCACCCGCCGCAAGCTCGACGCGCTCGCCGACCTGCAGCTGGCCACGGCCCGCCCGGCCGCCGCCTGCACGCACATCGCGACCGGAGGCGGTCTCGGCGGGCCCGTGGGCGCGCCCGGACCGATCCCGTGCGGCTGCGGACGGGCGCACACCTCGACGACTGGCCAGCCGGGCCAGCCGGGCCAGCCGGGCCAGTCGGGCGAGGCCGGCCTGCCGGTCGCGGCACCGGCTCCGCCCGCGCAGCTCGCCGACGGCGGGTCGCCCGGCGAACTGGGCGGCGTGCGGCTCGTGGAGTGGCTCCGGCAGCGGATGCACGAGTCGTCGGCCGCGCTCGGGCCGCAGGAGAGCGCGCTGACGCTGCTCGACGTCATGGTGTCGACGGCGCCCCCTCGGCATGAGTCGCGGTACGGCGGCTGCGGCGCGGTCACCCCCTACGACTGGTCGGTCGATCCGGTGTCGCTGTTCGTCGACGCCGGCGGGTACGTGGCCCCGCAGTTGGCCACGGGCTCGATCCAGCGGCTCGCCCGCCTCCACCGCCAGTCCCGCCGATTCCTCACCACGGGAAGCCGACTCGCGATCAACGGCCGGGCCCTGGGCGACTGCGCCGGACCGGAGGACGCGATCGCCGACATGCTCGAGAGCGTGCTCGGCGTCAACTGCGCGACCGCCCGGGCCGCGGCGTGCGTCGCGCTCGACGGCGGATCGCTGGACCGGTCCGGCGGGCTGGCCGGGGGCGCGCTGTTCGTGCCCCTGAGCGGGTTCGGCGGGCCGGAGGCGTTCGTGGGCACCCGCCTGAGCCACACGGCACCGTCGGCGCTGGTCCACCACCTGGCATCGCTGGAGTGCGCGCTGCGGGTGCGCCCCGGGTCGGCCCAGCCGGTGGGCGACGCGCTCGAGGCGCTGCGGGAGGACATCGCGGCCATGGTGCCCGTCGACCCCGACATGGCGGCCCGGCTGCGGGCCGGTCGCCGGGCGGTCGAGTTGACCGCGGTGCGCTGCGCCGCCGGCGCCGAGCGGGGTCGGCGCGGCGCCCGGGTCGCGCGCCGCCGCCTCGGGCTCTAGCCGCCGGGCAGCTCCCGGGCGGCTACCGGGCGGCTACCGGGCAGCTGCCGGGCAGCCTCAGGCAGCGACCGGGCGACCACCGGCACCCACTGGTCGCGGCCCGTCGCGGCCCGTCGCTCAGCGAAACCGGCAGGCGGCTGGACTAGCCTGGCGAGGCCCACCGCCTCCGACCGCAAAGGGTGTCCGATGCCTCGCCGCCTGCCCGTGCTCGCGCTGAGTCTGTTGCTCGCGGGATGCACGATCACCCCCGGTGGCCTGTCGGGGCAGCAGCTGAGTTCGGCGCTGCCCTCGGCCGCGGAGGTCGGCTCCGGCTGGACGCTGGTCGGCACGACGAGCGATCGCCCGCAGGGCCTGACCTGGGACGACGCGCTCACCGAGGCGGCCTCCGGGGAGCCGGACTGCCACGCCGCGCTGACCGAGCTGGAGGCGTTGCAGGAGCAGGCCGACCCGGCGCGGTTCGCGCGGTCGGTCTACCGGGAGCCGACCAGTGGCGCCGGCTCCGATCGCGACCTCACGCTGACGTTGGAGACCTACGACTCGGTGCCGGACCGGGCGACGGCCGTCCGCGAGATGACCCAGGCGTGCGCGGACACGTCGTCGCCGCTGCGCACCCGCGCCGGGGTGCGGCGGGTGACGATGACCGTCAGCCCGCTGCAGACCCCCGATGCGCGGTCGGCCGGCTACTCCGTGCACTACCAGACCGACGATCTGGAGTACTCCTTCGACTACCTCGTGGCCACCCGCGACCGCGCACTGGTCACCGCCACGGTGACCGGGCCGTCGAGCGAGGCGAACCGGCAGCTGCTGCAGCAGGTGGTCACTCTCGCCGCCGGCAACCTCGACCGCGCCCGCGGCGGCCAGCCCACCTGACCCGGTCCCGTTCCCGGACGCAGCACCCAGGGCGCGTCGCGGGCCCGCGCGGTCGGGCGCGGTCGGGTCGGGTCGGGCGCCTCAGCGCGCGGGGTGGGCCTCGCCGGCCTTGACGGCGGTGGCACCGAGCAGGATCGCCACTCCGCCGGCCAGCTGCAGGACGGTCGGGAGTTCACCGAGCAGCACCCAGGCGTAGCCGACGGCGGCCAGCACCTCGGCGAGCCCGACGAACGAGGCGACGCGCGAGCCGAGCAGCCGCACCGCGAACAAACCGCTCGTGTAGGCGAGCACGGCGCTGACGAGCACGAGCAGCACCAGCGGCAGCACCGGGGAGACGGTCCACGGGCCGAACGCGACCGGCTCCGCCGACCAGGCGAACGGCAGCACGCCCGTGAGCCCGATGGCCCCGAGGGCGACGGCGCCGACGATCATGCCGCAGCCGATGAGCACGAGCGGAGGCAGCTCGGGCGCGGGCCGCGCGGAGAGCACGAAGTAGACGGCAAGGCTGACGGCCGCACCGAGCGCCCACGTCATGCCGGCGAGATCGACCGGCACGGCGCCGGTGATTCCGAGCACGAGCGCCAGGCCCGCGACGGCGAGCGCGACGCCGAGCACGGTCAGCGGGCCGGGGCGCTGGCCGTGCCGCAGCCAGAGCCAGCCGATGACGATGACCGGCGCGAGGTACTCGATGAGCAGCGCGACCGCGACCGGCAGAGTCTGCACGGCCAGGAAGTAGAACAGCTGGGTCGAGGCGACGGCGACCAGGCCGTAGGCCACGATGAGGCCCGCGTAGCGGCGCAGCACCGGCAGCCGGTGGCGCATGACCCACAGCGCGGGCAGCCCCATGAGCAGCGCGGCGCCGGCGACGCGCACCCAGACCGTGGCCAGCGGCGACCAGCCGACGACCATGAGCCCCTTAGCGAGGGTGCCGGAGGCGCCGAAGGACAGGCACGAGACGAGGGCCCACAGGAGCCCGCGCAGGGCCGGGCGGCGACGGTCCGTGACCGCGGGGGTGACGGCGGGAGAGACTGGGAGCGACACCCGGGTCGCCTCGGGGGATTTCGCCTTGTTCAGGTCGGTGGAGATGCTCACGCGGGTGCCTCCTCGATGCACGTCGGGACGCGGACTGCGTCATGGGTGTCAGGGATGATGGCAATGACGATAGATGGCTGCACCGTCAGGGGTCAAGATGCTTTTCACTCATGACACACAGGATGCCCTGCAGATGATGGCGTCGCTGGTGAACACCGCCGGTGAGCCCGACGAGCTGGCGACCCTGGCGGATCTCGACGCGTTCCTGAGCGTGTGGGTGTTCACCGGCAGGGTCGATCACGACGAGGCCGAGCTCGCCGCCCTGCGCCGGCTGCGCGCGCGGCTCGCGGGGTTCTTCGACGTCGACGAGCAGGGCCTGGCCGACGGGGTGAACGCGCTGCTGCGGGAGGGGCGGGCGCTGCCGCAGGTGGTGCGGCACGACCAGTGGAACTGGCACCTGCACGCCACCGACGACGACCGGCCGCTGGCCACCCGGATGGCGGTCGAGGTGGCGATGGCCCTCGTCGACCTGCTGCGCGCGCAGCGGTTCGACCGGCTCCGGCGCTGCGAGGCACCCGACTGCGACAAGGTGCTCGTCGACCTCTCCCGCAACCGCTCCCGGCGGTTTCACAGCACGGCCTGCGGCAACCGCGTCGCCGCCGCCGCCTACCGGGCCCGCCGAGCCGACTCCTGAGCGAGTTCGGCGCCGCGCGTGGCAGGCCGGGGCGGGCCGGCTCCGGGCCGGTCGAGGCACGCCGGTCGAGGCGCGCCGGGCGGGTCAGGCGGCGAGGAGGTCGCGCACGAGGTGGGTGCGCACCTGCGCGGAGTCGATGTCGACGACGGTCATCGAGTCGTCGGGCAGGGCGACCCAACCGGAGCGGTCGAGGCCCGAGGACGAGAACGCGATGGCGCCGTCGGCCGAGCGCAGCATGCCGATGCGGTAGTACGACTCGTCGTGGTCGGCGGGCAGCTCGTGGGGGGCCAGCCCGCACGTCGCGAAGTGCTCGTACGGCACCGCGGCGATGCTCGAGGCGTGCACGACGACCATCTGCTCGGCGTTCATGACGATCGCGTTGAGACTGGCGCTCGGGTACGCGGCCCGCAGCCGTGCGACCGCGCGGGAGACGGCGTGGCCGAGCGAGACTCCCGCGGCCGCCTCCTGCCACACGAGGGCGTGGTACAGCTCGCTGTCGGTCGTGCCCTCGACGCCGGCGAGCGCCTCGGGGATCAGCATGCGCCGGAGCCGGTCGCTCGGGAAGATCGAGCCGTTGTGCGCCAGGCCGATGCCGTCGCGCAGGAACGGGTGGGTGTTGCGCCGGTCGATCGCCAGCGCGCCCGTCGCCAGGCGCAGGTGGAAGGCGCGGGCACGCACCGGCGGCTCCTCGTGCAGGGCCGTGTGCAGGCGAACGTCACCGAACGCCGTCGCCGGATCGCGCTGGCGCACGAGCAGCCGTTCGGGGCCCGCTTCGTCCACCCACATGGAGCCCCAGCCGTCGTCGTGCAGACGACCCATGCGCTGGAAGGTCTCACACTGTCCGTCGCCGATGACGTCGCTGATGCGGGTGGGTGCGGGAGCGACGTACGCAAGCAGTCGACACATATGGGCACCCCTCCTGCGGTTCACGGTACGACCCGCCTGTGACGGCCCGGCTCCACCCCCGTTACGGGCGTGTTGCGGACCTGCAGCCCCGCCCCCGAGGCCCGTCGCTGCGCGCATCCGGGCCGGTCCACCTAGTGTTGGAGCCGGAACCGGCCCCGATCGGGCACGATACGCCCCGGCGCGCTGCGTGCAACGCGCGCGGTGGCAGGCGGCGGTCACACGCCGACGCGACGAAGGGACATGAGATGCAACGCTCAGGCACCGCAGGCTCGGGAGGCAGGGGAGCCTCGGGAGGCACGGGACGCTCGGGGCGCGCTGGGGGGCCGGGGGTCAGCGGCAAGGTCGTGCAGGCCGGGGTCGCCATCGAGCTGGCCCGGCGCGCGGGGCGCGTGGTGCGCAGCACCGAGGTGCAACAACGCGCCCGCGAACTCATGCCGGCCGCCAACCGCCTGCTCGCCGCCGTGCGCCGCGAGTGGATGGGCGCACCGGCCACCCCGCAGGACACGACCCGCACCTCCCGGTTCGGCCGCGGCACCCCGCCGCGCTGAGCGGACCCGGGGCCACGCATCGGCTGGGGCACCGGCGGATGCCGCGGGCCCGCCCCGGGTAGCTTGCCCCCATGAGCGATCCCGCCGTTCCCGCCCGTCCCGTGCGCATCGGCCTGCAACTGCAGCCGCAGCACGCCGACTACGAGCAGATCCGCGACGCGCTGACCCGGGCCGAGGAGGCCGGCGTCGACGTCGTCTTCAACTGGGACCACTTCTACCCGCTGTACGGCGAGCCCGAAGGCAAGCACTTCGAGTGCTGGACGATGCTCGCGGCCTGGGCCGAGCAGACCTCCCGCGTGCAGATCGGCGCCCTCGTGACGTGCAACTCCTACCGCAACCCCGAGCTGCTCGCCGACATGGCCCGCACCGTCGACCACGTCAGCGGGGGACGCCTCATCCTCGGCATCGGCTCCGGCTGGTTCGAGAAGGACTACGACGAGTACGGGTTCGAGTTCGGCACGGCCGGGAGCCGGCTCAACGACCTGCGCGACGCCCTGCCGCGGATCGAGTCGCGGCTCTCCCGGCTCAACCCCACGCCGACCCGCGACATCCCCGTGCTCATCGGAGGCGGTGGCGAACGCAAGACGCTGCGCCTCGTCGCCGAGCACGCCGACATCTGGCACACGTTCGTGCAGGGCGACGAGCTGGCTCACAAGCTGTCGGTGCTCGACGGTCACTGCCAGGCCGTCGGTCGGGACCGCCGCGAGATCGAAGTGTCGGTCGGAGTCGGTGGCCGCGGCCGCGACGGCGGTTCTCCCGGCACCCCGGAGGACGAGGGCGAGCCGCTGCTCGCGCTCGGCGCCACGCTGTTCACCCTCGGCACCGGCGGCCCCGACTTCGACCAGAGCAGCCTCGGCGACTGGTTGGCCTGGCGCGACGAGGTCAACGCGCGCTGAGTCCTCACCTCCCGTCGGCATCGGCGTCGGCACCGGCGTCGGCACCGCCTCCGGACTGCGACTCTCCGGCGACCACCCCCGCTCCGGTGGCCCACGACGCGTCCCGGCCGGGGTCGCTGCGCCCGTAGCGGCCTCGCCCGGGCAACCGGCTGTCGTCCGGCGGGGCGTTCCGCTCCCCGGGCACGTCCGGCGGCGCGGTGTCGGCGGGTGACGCTGCGGTGCCATCGGGGCCGTCGGGGCCGTCGGGGCCCGGCGTGGTTCCGTCTCCCGTCTGGCTCGACGCGGAGGGTGTGGCGGCGCCGGCCGCAGCACCCGTGCCGGCCGCCTCTCCCGGCCCATCGTCTGCCCCGTCACTCGGCGCTGCCGCCGCGCGGTCGGACGCCGCGGCCTGCGGGAGGCCGGCGGTGTAGGCGGCCTGGGCCGCGGGGTTCAGGCTCAGGGCACAGCGACAGTACTCCTCGGTCTCCTCGAAATAGGCGTCGAAGGCCATGAGGTCGGCGTGCTCACCCATCCAGGCGAGCACCGACTCGATGTAGTCGGGGTTGTCGCCGCCGGAGGCCTCGCTGCCCGCCATGACACCCCACTCGGGCACCGCGAACTTCTTGCCGCGGCTGCGGGCGAACTCCGCCCAGTAGTCCCAGCCCTGGTCTTTGCTGCGGTGCTCCTGCCAGCCCTCGCCCCGGTAGGCCGGGTACCAGTCGTAGGCGTCGATGCCGATGACGTCGACCACGTCGTCACCGGGATAGGCCATCGCCGCGTCGGGCAGCGACGCGCCACGACCCTCGTTGGGGTTGAACACGATCCGCAGCCCGGGACCGCCGCGCCGCAGACCCGTCACGGCGTGCCGGAACGCCGACTTGTACTCCTGCGCGTTCTGCGGCGTGACCGCCCACGGCCAGTTCGGGATGTTGAACTCCCAGCCGGGCCGGATCCACGCGTCGGGATAGCGCGAGGCGACGAGTCGACCCAGCTCCTCCCAGCGCTCCACGTCGGCACCCGCGGCCGCCTGCGCCATCGAGCCGTCGTCGGGGAACAGCGGCACCCCGACGGCCAGCGTCCCCGAGAAGCCGGCCGGCACCGCGCTCGGGCCCATCCACCAGTCCTGCATGATCGTGCTCCACGAGTCGCGGGTCGGGAACACCGCGAGCACGTCGACCGGGCGGCCTCGCGCCTTCTCGAACTCCACGGTGCGGGCCGCATCGTGCGAGAACACCCCGCTGTGCCAGGCCAGCCCCGACGGGCGCGCTCCGGCTGCCGCCCGCCCGGAGCCCGAGCCGGAGGCAGGCGGGGAGCTCGAAACCGGGGCGGAGGCGGTCTCAGAAGCCGGGTCGGATGGCTCGACCACCCCGGTGACCTGCGCCGACTCCTCACTCGAGGGGTCGTCGTCGCCACGCACCGGCCCGACACCGCCGACGATCGCCACCGCGAGCAGGACGGCGATGAGGATGAGCGCGACCCAGCGCCACGGCGGCCCCGGGCACCGAGCCGCCTCCGCGCTCCACCCCGGCGCGAGGTGCCGCGCGGACCCCGGGCGCCGAACCGACCCCCAAGACCACCCAGACCGTCCCGCTCGCCCCGACCGCTCAATCCCCCCAGACCACCCAGACCCCCCACGCCTCGGGCGTCCGCGCACGGAACGCGCCGGTCGCAGGTCGCGCCGACTGGCACGGTGACGCGGCACGTCGGGCACCAGGGGCAGCGCCGGGGGCGGACTGGGCATCGCAGTTTCCTTTCCCGTGCGGAACGCTCGCTCCGCCTCGATCCGGGAAAACTACGTCGGCGCCGCCCACACCCGCTCCCCCGCAATCCCCGCCTGTGGACGACGGCATCGCAGGTCACGCGCCTGTGGACAGAATCGGCGTGGGTGCTGACCCCCACAGAGGCGCGAAGCGGCGAACGCATCCCCGTTAGCATGGCCGGCGGGGACCGACGCGGGCACACGGACCGCGCCGGCACAGGCCGCGTCGCAGCGAGCGTTGCGCGCGTGGGCTTGCCAGATCGCACCCGGAACGGGTTCGATCACGTTTGGGCAGTGTCAGCCCGAGCGACGAATTCAGGGGTGGAAGGGCAGTTTTCATGGGGTTCATGCCGAGACGGACAGCGCGCGCCCTCGCGGCGGCGACCCTGAGCGGGGCATTCCTGTTCGGTGCCGCCGCGTGCACCACGACACCGTCTCCGGAGCCGAGTCCCAGCGCGACCGCCACCCGTCCGGAGATCCCGTACGTGCAGCGACCCTCCGGGCTCATCTGGGACAGCGGGTCGTTCGGTCACGAGTCCGGCCAGAACGCCGCCTTCGCGACCATGCGTGGGCGCCCGCTCGACGTCATCGGTGTCGCGCCGACCCGAGACTCCTGGGACTCGATCTTCAGCGACTGGTGGCTGTCCAGCAACACGATTCCGTCGGACTTCCGCGGCACGCTCAACGTGGCCGCGCCGCTGTTCCCCGAGGACGGGAACATGGAGGCCGCCGCCAGCGGCGAGTACGACGAGCAGTGGCGCCGGCTCGGCGCGATGATCGCGCAGCGCTACCCCACCGCCTACGTGCGTCCCGGCTGGGAGATGAACATCCACAACTGGGACTGGTCGGCGAACCCGGACAACGTGGAGCAGTACAAGGAGGCCTTCCGCCGGGCCGCCACGAATCTGAAGGCCGCGGGCCCGCAACTGCGCATCGTGTGGAACCCCAACGAGGGCAAGGGCAACACGCTGCCCGACGCCCGCGACGCCTGGCCCGGCGACGAGTACGTCGACATCGTCGGGCTCGACGCCTACGACTGGAGCCCGCCGTACGACGCCGAGGGCTGGGAGCGGCACCGCACCAAGGACCAGGGCTGGGACTTCTGGGGCAACTTCGCCCGCGAGCACGGCAAGAAGTTCGCCTTCCCCGAGTGGGGTGTCATCGCGGGCAACGAGAACTCCGGCGGCGACAACCCGAAGTTCATCGACTACGCGTACGGCTGGATGGAGCAGAACGCCGACATCATGACGTTCGAGACGTACTTCGATGAGCCGGCCGAATACTGCCGGTGCGCCCTGAGCGTCAACCCGCAGGCGGAGAACGCCTACAAGCAGTGGATGCAGCGCCTCGTCTACTGACACCGATGCCGCCGGAGCCCGCCCGGCCCGGCGGCCGCACCGACCGACCTACTGGATCGCGCGAACCCTCGGGAAGCCGGCGAGTTCGGTGAGCCGCTCGTGGAATTCGGCGTCGAACGGCACCTCCTTGCCGTCGAGGCTGCGGATGGGCGCGATGCCGCGCACCGACGAGACGAGCCAGGCGCCGTCGGAGTCGACGACTTCGGAGACGCGCATGAGGCGGTGTGTGGCGTACATCCCGGCCTTCTCCGCGGCCTCGAACGTCGTCGCGATCGTCACCGACGCGAGCACGCCGGTCGGGCCCGTCGGTGTCGTCACGAGCTCGTCGCCGTGGCGCACGATGAGGGCCGCGGTCGGGGCCTCGAGCGCGTAGCCGTCGGCCGAGACGAAGAGGGCCTCGTGCGCGCCGCGCTGCTCGGCCTCCCGCTTGGCGGCCAGGTTGATCGCGTAGGCGATGGTCTTCACGCCGCCGAGCAGCCAGGGGGCCTTCGCGTAGGCGTCGGCCGCGGTCCCGCGGTCCATCGAGGCGACGTGCAGCCCCCGGCGGCGCGCGTCGAAGGACGATTCGGGCAGCGGCGTCACCGTCAGGTAGCCGAGCACCCCGCCGCCGTGGTCCTCCCGACCGCGGCTGAGCACGAGCTTGAGCATGCACTCCTCCGGTGGCGCGCTCGGGTGCGAAACCGCCTCCGCGACAAGGCCGTTCCACTCCTGGGCCGGCGGACACTCCAGCTCCAGCGCGGCGGCGGACCGACCGAGGCGGGCCACGTGCGGGTCGAGGTGCAGCACGCGGCGCGACTGCCCGTCGGCGGCGAACACCAGCGTTGCGTCGAAGCACCCGTCTCCCCGGGTCAACCCCAGATCGTCGGCGTAGGCGATCGGCTCGTCCCGCTCGAGCACCCCGCGCCCGAGCACCGCCACCAGCTGTCCAGTCACAGTTTCACCACCACGGTCTTGGTCTGCGTGAAGGCATCGAGCGCCTCGATGCCCTTCTCCCGGCCGTAGCCGGACTTCTTCATGCCCCCGAACGGTAGCTCGACACCGCCGCCGGCACCGTAAGTATTCACGTACACCTGCCCGGCCCGCAGGCGCGCCGCCACGCGATGCGCCCGGGACACGTCGCGGGTCCAGACCGCCGCCAGCAGCCCGTAGTCGGTGCCGTTGGCGATCGCGACCGCCTCGTCCTCGGTCTCGAACGGCATCGCGACGAGCACCGGCCCGAACACCTCCTCGCGGGCGATCCGGGAGGCGGGGTCGACGCCGTCGACGAGCGTGGGCTGCACGTACGAACCGTCGGCGAGCCGCTCGTCCGTCGGCACGCCTCCGCCGCACACCACGTCGCCACCGCCGGGATCGCTCAGGAAGCCGAGCACCCGCTCCTGCTGACGCGCCGAGACCAGCGGCCCGAGATCGGGATCGGTCAGGCCCGGGCCCATGCTGACCTGCGCCATGCGCTCGGCCACCGAGTCGAGCAGCTGCGCGCGCACGTCGCGGTGCACGAGGAGCCGCGAGCCCGCCGAGCAGGTCTGGCCGGCGTTCTGCAGGATGCCCCGGACGACGCTGGCCGAGGCCAGTTCCAGGTCGGCGTCGGCGAAGACGACCTGAGCGGACTTGCCGCCGAGCTCCAGCACCGTCGGCACGACGCGGTCGGCGGCGGCGTGCGCGACGAGCGAACCCACCTGCGTGCTGCCGACGAAGCTGAGATGCGCGACGCCCGTATGCGCGGTGAGGGCCGCGCCCGCCTCCGCGCCGAGGCCGGTGACGACGTTGAAGATCCCCGGCGGCGCGCCCGCCTCCACGACGAGACGGGCCAGCGCGACCGCGGTGCGCGGGGTCTCGTCGGCGGGCTTGAGGACGATCCCGTTGCCGGTGCCCAGCGCTCCCGCGACCGCGCGCGACATCAGCTGCAGCGGGTAGTTCCACGCGACGATCGAGCCGATGACGCCGAACGGCTCCTTGCGCGTGTAGACGAGTTGGTCTGGCGCCAGCGGGATCTGCAGACCGTAGTAGGAGTCGACCGCCGAGCCGTAGAAGCGGAAGTAGCGGGCGCACACGCTCGCGTCGGTGCGGGCCTGCGACAGCGGCTTTCCGGTGTCTTCGCTCTCGGTGCGGGCCAGCGACTCCAGGTCGCGCTCGACGAGATCGGCGACCTTGTGCAGCAGCCGGGAGCGGTGCTCGGGCAGCGTCTGCTCCCAGGCGGGCTGGGCGGACGCGGCCGCGCTGACCGCCCGATCGACCTCGTCGGGCCCCGAGCGCGAGACCGTGCCGAGGGCCCGCCCCGTAGCGGGGTCGATGTTCTCGTACACCTGCGCCGCGGCGACCGGCGCGCCGCCGATGAAGTTCGTCGTCGTCTCCACCCGGGCAGCCTGCCACGCGACCGACCCCGCCGCACAGCCTGCCGGCTCCCGTCCACCGGGTTGCGGCCCGGGCGGGACTCACCGGTGGTAGGAGAGGGTCATGCGCGCGATCGACCATCCGTACTTCGACGCCCCGCCGCTGGCGCTGGCCCACCGCGGCGGCGCCCGCGACGCGGCGGGCCTGGGCCGGGAGAACACCCTCGCCGCGTTCGAGGCGGCGGTCGCCGCGGGATACCGCTACCTGGAGACCGATGTGCACCTCACCGCCGACGGCGTGCTCGTCGCGTTCCACGACGACGAACTCGACCGCGTGACCGACGGCCACGGACGGATTGCCCAGCTGCCCTGGGAACAGGTGTCGCGGGCCCGCATCGACGGCACCGAGCCCGTGCCGACCCTGCGCGAACTGCTGCGGGCCCTGCCGCAGGCGCGGGTCAACATCGACCTCAAGGCCGAGGGCACCCCCGAGGCCACGCTGTGGGCGCTGCGCGAACTGCGCGCCACCGACCGGGTGTGCATCGGCTCGTTCTCCTCGGCGCGGCTGCGGCGCTTCCGCCGGCTGGCGCGGCGCGACGGCGTGGCCACGAGCGCCGGACCGCTCGGGGTGGCCGCGCTGCGGCTGCTGCCCGCGGCGGTGTCGCGGTGGCTGCACACGCCCGGGTTGGCCTACCAGGTGCCGGTGTGGCACCGCCTCCTCGGGGTGCGGATCGAGGTCGTGACACCGGGATTCGTGCGGGCCGCCCACGCGATCGGCCGGCAGGTGCACGTGTGGACGATCAACGACGCCGCGCAGATGCACCGGCTCTTCGACCTCGGCGTCGACGGCATCGTCACCGACCGTCTCGACGTGCTCGCCCAGGTGCTCGTCGACCGCGGCCACCCCCTGGAGCCCCCCTCGTGACACGACCCTGAGAACTGCGTGTCGTGGTGAGAACTGCTGTCCGTGCCGCAGTTCTCACCACGACACGCAGTTTCGAGGGTCGTTGGCGGGGGCGTCGGGAGGCGGGGGCGTCGGGAGGCGGGGGCGGGCGTCGGGACGTGAGGGCGGCGGGACGCGACTCAGGAGCGGGTCGCGGCGGCGGCGCGGTCGAGGCCGGCGGTGAGGTCGGCGACGAGATCGGTGACGTGCTCGATACCGATCGAGAAGCGCAGCAGCCCGTCGGAGATGCCGGCCTCGGCGCGCGCCTCGGGGGTCATCGCCAGGTGCGTCATGGTCGCCGGGTGGTCGACGAGCGACTCGGTGCCGCCGAGGGATTCGGCGAGGCTGAAGCAGCGCAGACCCTCGACGAAGGCCCGCACGGCCGGCTCCCCGCCCGCGAGGTCGGCGCTGACCATGCCGCCGAAGCCACCCTGCTGGATCGTCGCGAGCTCGTGCCCGGGGTGATCGGGCAAGCCCGGGTAGTAGGTGCGTGCCACCGCGGGGTGCGAGGCGAACAGTTCGGCGACGGCCGCGGCGTTCTCCTCGTGGGTGCGCAGCCGGGTGTGCACCGAGCGCAGCCCGCGCAGCGTCTGGTAGGCGTCGAACGCGCCGCCGGTGACGCCGAGCACGTTGGACCAGAAGTCGATCTGCTCGTGCAGTTCCGGGGTCGCGCTGACGATCGCGCCGCCGACGACGTCGCTGTGCCCGTTGATGTACTTCGTCGTCGAGTGCACGACGATGTCGGCGCCCAGCTCGATCGGCCGCTGCAGCAGCGGCGTGAGGAAGGTGTTGTCGACGACGACGTGCGCCCCGACGTCGTGGGCGGCGGCTGCCACCGTGGCGATGTCGGTGATCCGCAGCAGCGGGTTCGACGGGGATTCCAGCCACACGACCTTCGGCCGGCGCTCCCGCACGGCCGCGGCGGCTGTCTCCGGATCGGTGAAGTCGACGGTGCCCGTCTCGAAGTGCTTCTTCTCGGCGAGCGACTCGAACAGTCGCCAGCTGCCGCCGTAACAGTCGTGCGGAAACAGCAGCAGGTCACCGGGGTCGAGCAGCACGGTGACCACGCAGGTCATCGCGCCCGTGCCGGTGCCGGTGACGATCGCGCCCGCCCCGCCCTCGAGGGTGGCGAGGGCGTCGCCGAGCAACGCGCGGGTCGGGTTGCCGCTGCGGGAGTAGTCGAACGTGCGCTTACGGTCGAAGCCCTCGAACGCGTAGTTCGTCGACATGTACAGCGGCGGCACGACCGACCCGTGTTGGGAGTCGGTCTCGATGCCGGCCCGCACGGCCGCCGTCAGGGCCGAGATCGGGGTGTCCGCCGGCGGCGTCTGCCGGCCGGTCTGTTCGCGTGCTTCCTCGCCGCTCATGGTCGCGTCCTTCGTCGTCTGGCTCGACAGCCCGACGCCATGCGCTGCGACGCGGATACACCCTGGCGACCTGGGATTTCGACGCCGCGGCTCAGCGCTCGCGACGCTCCATCTTCCGGTCGGGTGAGGTCACCTGCCGCAGGACTTGGCACCAAACCCCACGGGTCTCCCCGTGGGCGGCTGCCCCGGCATCAACGGGCCTGTCCCTCCGCCGGTCGTGATGGATACCGCCTCACCCTAACCGACTCCGTCCGGGAGGCGGAACGCGCGTCTTGCGAGGCGGTCACGCCGGGGCACGCTCGCACCGGCCGCTGCGAAGCGCCGGTCCCGCTGGGCAGGCGTCGGGCACGTGCTTGTCGGTGCTTGTCGGTGCTCCCCGTTATCGTGCGAACTCCCATCCAGCCGAGCCGAGGGAGTGCCCGATGTCCGTCACCGACGAGCTGCTGACCAATGCCGAGACCTACGCCGCGGCCTTCGACAAGGGCCAGCTGCCGCTGCCGCCGGGCCGGCACGTCGCTGTGGTCGCCTGCATGGACGCCCGGCTGAACCCGTACGGCCTGCTCGGCCTGAGTGAAGGCGATGCGCACGTCATCCGCAACGCGGGCGGCGCGGTGACCGCCGACGTGCTTCGCTCCCTCGCGATCAGCCAACGCCTACTCGGCACGCGCGAGATCGTGCTCATCCACCACACCGACTGCGGCATGCTCACGTTCACCGACGACGACTTCCGCCGCTCGATCGAGGCGGAGACGGGGATTCGTCCGGCCTGGGCCGCGGAAGCGTTCACGGACCTCGACGCCGACGTGCGCCAGAGCCTCGCTCGGGTGCGGGCCGACCCGTCGATCCCGATGAAGGACAGTGTGCGTGGCTTCGTCTACGACGTCGCCACGGGCCGACTGCGGGAGGTCGCCTGACCCGGGGTCTCGACCTACCTCACCTGCCCGGCGATGCGCCACCGACGAACCGCGCGCGCACGGTTACCGTGGACCGATGCGTCGCGCCCTCCTCGCTCTCGTGCTCACCGTGCCCCTGGCCGCCTGCGGGTCGACCTCCACCGGCTCCGGCGGGTCCGGCGAACCGGCCGGCCAGAACGGGGGCACGGCCAGCGCCGCGGTGTCGCCGCAGTGCCCGCCGGCGGGCGGCACCCAGACGCGCACGACGGCGTTCACCTCGGCGCCGCCGATGTGCATCGACCCGGCGAAGAAGTACACCGCCACGGTCACCACCGACGCCGGCGAGTTCACGATCGATCTGCTCGCCGACAAGGCGCCGAAGACCGTCAACAACTTCGTGTTCCTCGCCCGCAACCACTACTACGACGGCGTCACGTTCCACCGCGTCATCAAGGGCTTCATGGCCCAGGGCGGCGACCCCGAGGGCACCGGCACCGGTGGACCGGGCTACGAGTTCGACGACGAACTGCCGCAGGCCGGGGAGTACCAGGTCGGCTCGGTCGCGATGGCCAACGCCGGGCCGAACACCAACGGCAGCCAGTTCTTCATCATCACCGGCGACGACGGGGTGCAACTGCCGCCGCAATACAGCCTGTTCGGCCAGGTGAGCCAGGGCATGCAGACCGTGCAGGCCATCGAGGCGGACGGCTCGGAGTCCGACGGCCCGCCCGCCCGCACCCACACGATCACGTCGGTGACCGTCTCCGAGCAGTAGACGAGCAGTAGCGCAGCCGTAGCCAGCAGTAGCGCAGCGACGTCGGCGGGCCCGGCTCGAGGGCCCGCCGGCAACGACGCGTCTGCTCAGAGGTCGCGCAGCGACGGCTCCTTGCGCGGGGTGCTCGTGGGCTGTCCGGTGGCGGGGCGCTTGGAGTCGTCCTCCACGCCCTTCTCGGCGGGCTTGCGGTAGCGGTCGCCGCCGACGCTGCTGCTCGTCTCCGGCGAGTCGTCGTCGTACAGCGGCTTGCCCGTGATCGGGTCGTTGCGTCGGCTGGCGCGCACCGAGCCCATCGCGCCGCCGGTGCCCATCGCACCGCCGGCCGACTCGTCGGTGTCGGCGCCGGTGGGCTCCGCGCGGGCGAACCGACGCTCGTCGGGCGGGCCGGCGCCCTCGTCCAGCGACTCGAAGCCCGGGTCTTCGTGGGTGTAGTCCTGCTCGGGCTCGCGGCTGAGGTCGCCGGTGGACTCGGAGCCCTTCGGCTCCTGGCGCCTCGGGTCGGCCTCGGGCGGCGCGTTCTTCGGGATGTCCTGCTCTCGGGCGTCACTCATGGGTCATTTCTACCCGCGCCCGCACCGCGGGACACACCCGCGCGTCCGAACTGCGGACGCTACAGCAGCATCCCGGCGATCGCCGCGCTCATGAGGTTGGCGAGGGTGCCGGCGAGGATCGCCCGCAGGCCCAGGTGGGCGATCTCGCTGCGCCGGTTGGGAGCCATACCGCCGAGCCCGCCGAGCAGGATGCCGAGCGAGCCGAGGTTGGCGAAGCCGGTGAGCGCGAACGTCACGATGCCCGCGGTCTTCGGCGTGAACGTCTCAGCGACCGGACCGAACTGGCTGAACGCCACGAACTCGTTGAGCACGATCTTCTGCCCGACGAAGCTGCCCGCGTTGACGGCCTCCCCCCACGGCACGCCGATCATCGTCATGACCGGCGCGAACAGGTAGCCGAGCAGGATCTGGAAGGTCAGCTCGCCGTGCCCGAAGATGCCGCCGATGAGTCCGAGGAAGAGGTTGAGCAGGGCGATGAGGGAGATGAACGCGAGCAGCATCGCGCCGATGTTCAGCGCCAGGCTCATGCCGTCCGAGGCCCCGGCCGCCGCCGCGTCGATGAGGTTACGCGGTTTGGTCTCCGCGACCTCGTCCTCGTCGTCGGCGTGCCCGGCCGCCCGCGCCTCGACGTGCTTGGCCTCGATTTCCTCGTCGCTGGAGAAGCGACCGTCCTCGGGCACGATGAGCTTGGCCATGAGCAGCGCGCCCGGCGCCGCCATGAAGCTCGCCGCGATGAGGTAGTCGAGGTTGGCGCCGAGCAGGGAGTAGCCGACGAGCACGGAGCCGGCGACCGTCGACAGGCCCCCGACCATGACCGCGAACAGCCCCGAACGGCTCAGCGTCTTGAGGTAGGGGCGGATGACCAGGGGCGCCTCGGTCTGCCCGACGAAGATGTTGGCGGCCGCGTTGACCGACTCCGCGCGTTCGGTGCCGAGCACCTTGGCCAGGCCGCCGCCGAGGATCTCGACCACCCACTGCAGCCAGCCCAGGTAGTAGAGCACCGCGGTCAGCGACGCGAAGAAGACGATGACCGGCAGCACCTGGAACGCGAAGATCGCGCCGTTCTCCGGCAGCAACGGACCGAAGAGGAACTCGATGCCCGCGCGCGAGGAGTCGATGACGGCCTGCACGCCCGTGGAGGCTGCGGTCAGCGCCGTGCGACCCCACGGCACGTAGAGCACGAGCACACCGAAGCCCAGCTGCAGCGCGAACGCCGCGATGACCGTCCGTGGTTTGATCGCCCTCCGGTTGGAGGAGAACGCCACGGCGATGGCGACCAGGCCGAGCATGCCGGCGATAGCCCACAGGATGTCCACGAGCACCTCCCGTCCGAGGCGGCCGAGGCGAGACTCGGCCGCGCGTTGGCCGTGAGGCTAGTGCGCCGCGGCCTCACGTCGGGGCTTAACCGCCGCTCGTGACCTTCCCGACATCCGCTGGGGGTCGCGGCCTGGTGTCGTTCGTCGGTGGCGGGGGCTGGTCTCGGCAGGCGGATGGGGCGCTCGGCTGCCGCGGGATCGCTCGGCTGCCGGATCGCTCGGCTGCCGGATCGCTCGGGTGCCGGGTCGAGACCGCCCGGCTGCCGCGTCGAGGCCGCCCGGTCGCCGCGTCGAGACCGCCCGGCTACTGCGTCGAGACCGCTCGGGTGCCGGGTCGAGACCGCCCGGCTGCCGCGGGACCGCCTCCGCGGAGCTGGTTCTGCCGGAGCCAAGCGGTCCAGCCCGACGGCACAGGCTCCTGTGGACTCAGCCTCGGAGCCGACGGTCGCCCCCGACCCCCGAAACTGAAAACTGCGTGTCGTGGTGAGGACTGCGACACGGACCGCAGTTCTCACCGCGACACGCAGTTTTCAGGGAAGTGGGTGGGGTGGGGGTGGGGTCAGGGGCGCGGTTTCAGGGGCGGGCGGGTGCAGGGGTTACATCTGGTCGGGGGTGCGGATGCCGATGAGTCCAAGGCCGCCGTCGAGTACGCGCAGGGTGAGCGCGCACAGCGCCAACCGGCTCGCGCGGGTGTCGGCCTCCGCCTTGAGTACGGGGCAGTTCTCGTAGAACGCGCTGAACGCCTGAGCCAGCTCGAACAGGTACGTGCAGAGCCGGTGCGGCTCAAGCTCGTCGCCGACGGCCGCGACGACCTGGCCGAAGTCGAGCAGGTGCAGCGCGAGCGCCCGCTCGCTGGGCTCGGCGAGCGTGATCGCGGCCTGCGCGAACTGCTCGGCGCCCGGGTCGGCGTCGATGCCGCGGAAGATCGACCGCACCCGGGTCGCGGCGTACTGCAGGTAGGGTCCGGTGTTGCCGACGAGGGCCAGCATCCGGTCCAGGTCGAAGACGTACTCGCTGTCGTGGGCGACCGACAGGTCGGCGTACTTGATCGCACCGACTCCGACCTGGGTGGCGATGACGTCGCGCTCGGCGGCGGTGAGGTCGGGTCGAGCCTGGTCGAGGTGCGCGCCCGCCTTGGCGACCGCCTCCTCGATGAGCGACATGAGCCGCAGCGGCGCGCCGGATCGGGTCCGCAGGATCTTACGGTCCTCCCCGAGCACGTTGCCGATCTGCACGTGCACGACCTCGACGTCGTCCGGCAGCCACCCCGCGAGCCGCGCCGTCTGCCAGACCATGCGGAAGTGCAGGGCCTGCGGGGCGCCGACGACGTAGAGCACCCGGTCGGCGCGCAGGTCGCGCACCCGGTGCCGGATCGTCGCGAGATCGGTTGTGCCGTAGCCGTATCCGCCGTCGGACTTGCGCACGATGAGCGGCAGAGGCTTTCCCTCGCGGCCGGTGAACCCGGGCAGGAACACGCACAGCGCGCCGTCGCTCATCGTGGCCAGGCCCTTGGCCTCCAGCTCGTCGCAGATGCCCGCGAGCTCGTCGTTGTACGTCGACTCCCCCGCGAGGTCGGCGTCGGTGAGCGTGACGTCGAGCGCCGTGTAGATGCGGTTGAAGTACACCGTCGAGAGCCCGATGAGGCGCCGCCAGATCGCCAGGGTCTCCTCGTCGCCGGCCTGCAGGCGCACCACCCGCGCCCGCGACCGGGTCGCGAATTCGGGGTCGCCGTCGAACTTTTCGCGGGCCCCCTGGTAGAAGGCGTTGGGGTCGGTCTCGAGCAGCGCGGCCTCCGGGGAGTCCTCGCCCACGTCGAGCAGATGCTCGATGAGCATGCCGAACGGGGTGCCCCAGTCGCCGATGTGGTTCTGCCGGATGACGTCGTGCCCGAGGTGCTCGAGGGTGCGGGCCAGCGCGTCGCCGACGACCGTCGTGCGCAGGTGCCCGACGTGCATCTCCTTGGCGACGTTGGGGGCCGAGTAGTCGATCGGCACGATCTGCCGCGGCTGGGTCGGCACGCCGAGGCGGCCGTCCGCGGCCTGCTCGGAGACGAGCTCAGCGAGCCAGCTGTCTCGGAAGGTGAGATTGATGAAGCCGGGTCCGCTCACCTCGACGGCCGAGCACTCCCGGGTCAGGTCGAGGGCGTCGACGATGGCCGCGGCCACGTCGCGCGGCGGCCGCTTCGCCCGCTTGGCCAGCGCCAGCGCGGCGTTGACCTGAACGTCCGCGTACTGGCTCGGGCGCAGCACCGGGTCGGCCCCGGCGAATTCGGCGCCGAGAGCCCGCTCGATGGCGGTGCGCAGCGAGGGCGTGACGGCGGCGACCGGGGAGACCATGCCCGTAAGCCTAGTGGCGCCCCGACGCGGTCGACGCCGCCCCCGGACTCCGCCGCCGGGTGGCGCGGCGGCCCGGTTCGGCCCGTCTGAGCAGGTCCGATGGCATTTCGGTCGACCCCCGTGGACAGGTACCGTGGCGAGACACACAACCGCACCACCGAGGAACAGGGGACTCGATGGCGGACATGACGGGGTTGGCGCGCCGGGGGTGGCGTCGGCTGGCCCGAACCGCAGCGTATGTACTCATGCCGAAGTACACCGCGGGCGCCGTGGTGGTGGCCCGCGACGACGGCTTCGGCGCTGCCGACGCTTCCGGCCCGAGCGGCTCGCATGGCTCGGCGGGCCGGGAGTCGGGTCGGCCCGAGAGCGACCGGGGGCCACGGGTGCTGCTCGTGCGCAAGCGCACCGGCGGCGGCCTGTGGGGGTTCCCGGCGGGCTACGTCGGGTACGGCGAGTCGATCGTCGATGCGGCGCACAAGGAGCTGTCGCAGGAGACGGGCCTGACCGCCTCCATCTCGGCCGAGAACCACCTGCGCACGTACAAGCAGCCGTGGGCGATGCACCTGGACAACGTCTTTCTCGTCGCCGCCCGCGGCGCGCCCGATGTGCGCGACGCGCTGGAGATCACCGCGGCCCGGTGGTGGCCCGTCGGCGATCTGCCTCCGCTGACCCGCGAATCCGAGTTGGCGCTGACGCAGACGCCCGGCCTGCTGACCCGGCCGATCCCGAACGTCGCCGTGCCCGTGCGCTGAGGCCGCTCGCCACCAGACACACCGCCCGGCGACGAGACACCGCTACGGCGACGGGACACCGGCGCCGGTTCGGGACGCCACGAACTCGACGGGACACCTGCGGGCTTCGTGCGGGCCCGGCGGACTACTCGAACGGAGCCGGGTCGCCCGCCCCGACGCGGACGACCTCGGCCTGGCCGCTGGACAGGTCGACGACCGTCGTCGGGTCGAGCCCGCATTCGCCGGTGTCGATGACGACGTCGACGACGTGGTCGAGTTCCTCCTTGACGGTCCAGCCGTCGGTCATCGGCGCATCCTGCCCGGGCAGGATGAGGGTGGAACTGAGCATCGGCTCCCCGAGCTCACGCAGCATCGCCTGCACGAGCACGTCGGCGCTGATGCGCACCCCGACCGTGTGCTTCTTGGCGTGCGCGAGCTTGCGCGGGACCTCCGGGGTCGCCCGCAGGATGAACGTGTACGGGCCGGGCGTGGCGGCCTTCAGCGCCCGGAAGACCGCATTCGACATGTCGACGTACAGGCCCATCTGCGCGAAGTCCGCGCACATGAGCGTGAAGTGGTGCCGCTCGTCGAGCCGACGGATCTCGATGATCCGATCCCGCCCGGCCTTGTTGCCCAGGGCGCACCCCAGGGCGTAGCCGGAGTCGGTGGGGTAGGCGACGAGTCCGCCCTCGGCCACGACCTCCATCGCCTGACGAACGAGGCGCTCCTGCGGGTTGACGGGGTGGACGTCGAGGTAGCGGGCCATGCCCGACAGGCTACGGCCCCGGGTACGGGCCTGCTCAGCCGACCGAGGCGGCCACGGGGGGCAGCGACGGCCCCTGCGACCCGGCGTGCGACCCCTGCGACCCGGCGCGCGAGGCGTCCTGCAGGCCGTCGCGCCGGCGCGGGGTCGGCACGTCGACCGGGCGACGGGCGCCGGGGCGATGCGGGCCGAAGCGCGTGACGGCGGGATCGCGGGGCGCCACCGGATCGACGCGGCGGTAGGCCTCGTTCTGGGCGGGCCGCGGATCGGGCTCCCCGCGGTTCGGCCACATCGACATCGCGCGTTCGGCCTGCGCGGTGATCGTCAGCGACGGGTTGACCCCGAGGTTGGCGGAGATCGCCGCGCCGTCGAGCACATGCAGGGTGTCGTAGCCGAACACCCGCTGGTAGGCGTCGATGACCCCGGTGCTCGGACCGGCTCCGATGACGGCGCCACCGAGGAAGTGCGCGGTCATCGGCACGTCGAAGATGTCGGCGAAGCTGCTGTGCGGGTGGCCGTCGATGCGGGCCGCGAGCCGCCGGGTCGTCTCGTTGGCCACCGGCAGCCAGCGCGGGCTGGGGGTGCCTTCGCCCGGCTCCGAGGCGAGCGTCACGCGGCGGCTGAACGGGCGGCGACGGGCCCGCAACGTCAGCGAGTTGTCCTCGGTCTGCATGACCAGCGTGATGATCGTGCGTTTCGACCAGCTGCGAGCCCCGACGATGTGGGAGACGAGGTGGCCAGGGTGGCGCACCGCGTTGGCGATCCAACTCATCCACCGCGGCCGGTCGCCACCGCCGTCGGTCATCACGGTGCTGATGAGCGACATGAACTGCGCCCCGCGGCCGAACCGGCACGGCTCGACGTGGGTGTGCTCGTCGGGGTGGATCGAGGAGGTGATCGCCACGCCCTCGCGGAAGTCGCGCTCGTCGGGGCTGCCGAGGCGTCGCGTGGCCGCGCAGATCGCCTCCGAGTTCGTGCGGGTCAGCTGCCCGAGGCGCGGGGAGAGGTTCGGCAGCGCGCCGTCCGCGGACCCCTGGTGCAGCAGCTGCTGGGTGCCCCAGGTGCCGGCGGCGAGCACGACGTGGGCGGCGGTCAGGCTCCGGGCTCGTCGGTCGCCGCGGCCCGTCGGGGCGACGACGACCTCCCAGCCGGAGTCGGTGGGCTGCAGCCGCCGCACGGTGGTGCGCTCGATGATCGTCACGCCCCGGCGTTCGGCGAGGTACAGGTAGTTCTTCGTGAGACTGTTCTTCGCGTCGTGCCGGCAGCCCGTCATGCAGGCGCCGCACTGCCGGCAACCGGTGCGCTCGGGGCCGGCGCCACCGAAGTAGGGGTCGGGCACGGTGACGCCGGGCAGTCCGCCGTCGGCGCCGAAGAACACGCCCACGTCGGTCGGGCCGTAGGAGTCGGAGACGCCCATCTCCGCCGCCACCGCCTCCATGACCGTGTCGGCGGGGGTGACCGTCGGGTTGGTCGTCACGCCGAGCATCCGGGAGGCGGTGTCGTAGTGCGGCTCGAGTTCGGCGCGCCAGTCGGTGATCCCGGCCCACTGCGGGTCTCTGTAGAAGGCGTCGGAGCGCGGCCGGTAGAGCGTGTTGCCGTAGACGAGCGAACCGCCTCCGACCCCCGCGCCGCCGAGCACGATGACGTCGCGCAGCACGTTGATGCGCTGGATGCCGAAGCAGCCCAGGCGCGGAGCGAACAGGTATCGGCGCAGGTCCCAGGTGGTCTTGGGAAAGTCGGTGTCGGCGAAGCGGCGGCCGGCCTCGAGCACCGCCACCCGGTAGCCCTTCTCGACCAGGCGCAGGGCCGCCACCGACCCTCCGAAGCCCGATCCGACGACGATGACGTCGTAGTCGGGCTCCCGAGACGATCCCGGCGCTCCGCAGGGGTGGGTGGGTGGGGCCTGCGCTCCGCCGTTCGAGTTCATCGAGTGTGCCGCCTCCAGCGTGGTGAGGACCCCACCCTCGCAGGCGCCCCCCGGCCGCACCAGAGCTTTTCAACACCAATTGCCTTGCGGCGGAGATAAACTCACAACTTCGAGCGGTTCTGTGCGGTTAACGTCGATCAGTTTCGGTTGTTGCGGCGGGCGGCTCGGGCGCGAGGCGGGCTTGGGCGCGCGAAAGGCGGGCGCGGGCGGGCGGCCGGGGGCTCGGGCGCTCGGCGGGCAGGCCTTCGGGCGCGCCGCGGGCGGACGAGGACACCACAGGTTCTCGTGCGGTGACCACTCGACGGCCGCCGAGTGGTCACTTCGGCCCGACCCACGCCGCCTCATCGCTGTGACCTGCGATGTTGCGCGACGCAACCAATGTGACCGCTCACGAGTGGTCACTGCCCAGACTCATGTGCGTTCCGGCGGCAGGCAACAGGCCGCGAGGTAGGGCTTGAGCGCGGCCACCCGATCCCGCGAGGACCGAGCCCGCGAAGACCGAACCCGCCAGACCCGAGCTCACGTAAACCAGAGCCCGCCGAGACGGGAGCCCACGAAGACTCGAGCCGGCGCTACTCGATGAGCCGCAGCCGGATCGACTCGGGCATCGCGGAGACGGCCTGCACGACCTCGTCGGCGTACTCCAGCGAGGCGTCGGTGACGACGTAACCGATCTGCCCGCGGGTGCCGAGCAGCTGGCTGGCGATGTTGGCGCCGTGCTCGGCGAGGATGTTGTTCACCTTCGCGAGCACACCGGGGGTGTTCTCGTGGAAGTACGTGAGCCGGTGGTCGCCGGGCGACTGCGCGAGGGTGATCTCCGGGGAGTTGACGCTGAGGGTCGTCGTGCCGAGCTTGACGTAGTCGCGCAGCTTGGCGGCGACGAATCGGCCGATGTCCTCCTGCGCCTCCATGGTCGACCCGCCGACGTGCGGGGTGAGCACGACGTTCGGCAGGTTCTGCAGCGGCGAGACGAAATCGCCGGTGCGGCCCTTGGGCTCGTCGGGGAAGACGTCGACCGCGGCACCCGCGAGGTGGCCCGAGCGCAGGCTCGCGGCGAGGGCGTCGTAGTCGACGAGGAAGCCGCGGGACAGGTTGAGGAACAGCGAGCGGTCACGCATGCGGCCGAACTCGCGGGCACCGAACAGTCCGGCGTTGCCCCGGCGGCCGTCGACGTGCAGCGTGACGCACTCGGCGACGTCGAGCAGTTCCTCCAGCGAGGCGCACCGCTTGGCGTTGCCGAGAGCCAGCTTGTCGTCGGTGTCGTAGAAGTAGACCTCCATGCCGAGCATCTCGGCGACCACCGACAGCTGTGAGCCGATGTTGCCGTAGCCGACGATCCCGAGCTTGCGACCGCGGATCTCGTGGGAGCCCGAGGCGCTCTTGTTCCAGATGCCGGCGTGCAGCTCGCGGTCGCGTTCGGTGAGCCGGCGGGCCATGACGATGATCTCGGAGATGACGAGTTCGACGACGGACCGGGTGTTGGAGAACGGCGCGTTGAACACCGGGATGCCCTTGCGGACCGCCTCGTCGAGGGCGACCTGGTTGGTGCCGATGCAGAAGCAACCGATGGCGGTCAGGTGCGCGGACTCTTCGATGACGCGGCGGGTGACCTGCGTCGTGGAGCGGATGCCGAGCAGGTCGACGCCCTGT
Organism: Piscicoccus intestinalis; assembly: GCA_039812445.1. Taxonomy (GTDB): domain Bacteria; phylum Actinomycetota; class Actinomycetes; order Actinomycetales; family Dermatophilaceae; genus Kineosphaera; species Kineosphaera intestinalis_A. Next base: position 31,947 of record JBDIAM010000002.1, read on the forward strand.
AGGGCCTCGATGAGCTCGTCTTCGCCGAGTGCGCCCGGGCGCATCTCGACCTCGATGCCCGAGGTGTTGAACACGGTTTCGGCCAGGTGATGGATGTTCTCCAGGAGGAGCGCCTTCATGCCACACATCTTTGTCCGCGGCCTGGAAGGCCCTGGCCGGCGGTCCACCATGCGACCCTTCGGTCCCAATCCGTGGGCACCGCCGCGCGGCTCAGCGGGCAGGGCCGGCCGAATGCGGGCCGAACGCCGGCTGAACGCCTGAGTCCGGGGAGTCGGTCGCTCGCCAGGTCCGCGGAGCCGGGCTCAGGCCGAGCGATACGGCCGCAGGCGGCGCTGCACCCGGGCCGAACCCCATGCGAGCAGCCACGGCGGGCGGGCGAGTTCGACGGACAGCGGAAACAACGACACCCCGCTGCGGGCGTCCTCCCAGTGCACGCCGACGACGCGCTCGGTGCGCGGGAAGCGCCGCCTGCGCTCGGGCGCGGCCTCGTCGAACGCGGTCCCGTGGAGCACGGTCCCGTGGAGCGCGGTCCCGTCGGGCGCGGCCTCGTCCAACGTGGCCTCGTCGAACGTGACCTCGTCGGGCGTGACCTCGTCGGGATCCGGGTCGACCCGCGCGGCCGGCGCCGGGAAGACCGAGTACTCGATGCGCGCACGGCCCTCGACGGCGGCGATGACGAGCGAGACGAGGTCCTCGCGGTCGTCGGGCCCGAGCGTGAACTCGCCGAGGAAGGCCGGTCCGTCGCTGAGCATCACGCACGTGCGGCGCTCGTCGCCCTGCAGGTCCAGGCACAGGCAGCCGGGCACCGCCCGCGGCGGCAGGAGACCCACGGTGCCGGGCTGCTCGCCGGGCGCGCCCGCCTCCCCCGCCGGCACCGGCCCGACCATGACGAGGTCGCACCGCACCGACACGGCGAACGGTTCGCGGGTGCCGGAGCGCACGTCGCGCAGCACGCCGTCGATCCACGCGCCGGCGGTGCGGCCCGGGCGCGCGCCGCGGGCGCGGGACGGGTGCAGGGTGTCGTGTGCCACAGGTTCCTCCCGGGTGCGGTGACGGGGTGTGCGCAGGCAACCAATCACAGTTCCGTCGACCCGGCCGCACCCACAACCGGGCAAATCGCCATCCCGCGGACATCCGGCCAGGTGTGAGTTTCGTTGCCACACTTAGAAGCTCACCTTTCGAGACGGGATCGTCGCGAATCGGGTGGGCACACCGGCTCCGAGGGCGGCCCCGTCTTGTCGGTGGCGGCCAGTAGCGTGAGCCGCACAGCCCGATCACCTCCTGCCGCCGATCCGGCGGTCGGTGCGCAGGCGGGCCCAGACATCGGTCGCCCCGAAGGAGTCGGTCATGGCAACACCAGGTCAGCGAGCGTACGTCGGCTCCGAGGTCGGCCCGCTGCGCCGCGTCATCCTGCACCGGCCCGGGCAGGAGCTGGCCCGGCTCACCCCCTCGAACATGGCCGAGCTGCTCTTCGACGACCTGCCGTGGGTGAGTCGGGCCCAGGACGAGCACGACCGATTCGCCCAGGCCCTGCGCGATCTCGGCGTCGAGGTGCTCTATCTGCGCGACCTGCTGCGCGAGACGCTCACGGTGCCGCAGGCCCGGCAGTTCGTGTTCGCCGAGCTGCTCGACGACGAGATCCTCGGCCCGGCGATGATCGGTCCGCTGCTGCAGGTGCTCGATGCGATGGACGCGCGCGACCTCGCCGACGCGCTCATCGACGGGCTGACGAAGGCCGAGGCGCTGCAGCGGCTCCCCCGCACCCCCGACTCCCTCGTGCTGCACACCGCCGACGCGGCCGAGTTCGTGCTCAGCCCGCTGCCGAACCACCTGTTCACGCGCGACACCTCGTGCTGGGTGTACGGCGGGGTGTCGGTCAACTCGATGCGGATGCTCGCGCGCACCCGGGAGTCGGTGAACTACGAGGCGATCTACCGCTGGCACCCGGCGTTCGCCGCGCCCACGGAGCCGTTCGAGCGCTGGGGCGGCGGCCTGGGCGTCGGGCTGGCGACGATGGAGGGCGGTGACGTGCACGTGCTCGGTCACGGCGCGGTGCTGGTGGGCATGAGCGAGCGCACCACCGCGCAGGCCGTCGAGCGCCTCGCCCAACAGCTGTTCGCCAAGGGCGCCGCGAGCCGGGTCGTCGGCCTGCAGCTGCCGAACAGCCGGGCGATGATGCACCTCGACACCGTGATGTCGATGGTCGACGAGACGACGTTCACGAAGTACGCGGGCCTGGGCATGCTGCCCAGCTACACCCTCACCCCGGCCGACAATCCGGCCGGCTTCGCGGTGCAGACCCACGAACCTGACCAGATGCATCGGGTCATCGGGGCGGCCCTGGGTGTCGATGAGATCCGTGTGCTGACCACGCCGCAGGATCTCGGCGCCGCCGAGCGGGAGCAATGGGACGACGGGTGCAACGTGCTCGCCGTGCGCCCCGGCGTCGTGCTCGGTTACGAACGCAACATCGCCACCAACGCCTACCTGCGCAGCGAAGGCGTCGAGGTGGTCACGATTCCGGGCAGCGAGCTGGGGCGGGGCCGCGGCGGCCCCCGGTGCATGAGCTGCCCGGTCGAACGAGAGGACATCTGAGCACGATGGGGTTCAACCTGCGGCACCGTTCCTTCCTCAAGGAGCCCGACTTCACCCCGCAGCAGTGGCGCTACCTGCTGGAGCTGTCGGCCGCGTTGAAGGCCGCCAAGCGGGCCGGCACCGAGCAGCCGCGGCTGCGCGGCAAGAACATCGCGCTGATCTTCGAGAAGACCTCGACCCGCACGCGGTGCGCGTTCGAGGTGGCCGCCTACGACCAGGGGGCGAACTGCACGTACCTCGACCCCACCGGCTCCCAGCTGGGGCACAAGGAGTCGATCGCCGACACCGCGCGGGTGCTCGGGCGCATGTACGACGGCATCGAGTTTCGCGGCAGCGCACACCTGCACGTCGAGCTGCTCGCCCAGTACGCCGGGGTGCCGGTGTGGAACGGGCTCACCGACGACTGGCACCCCACGCAGTCGCTGTGCGACGCCCTGACGATGCGCGAACACTGCGACAAGCCCGACCGCGAGATCGCGTTCGCCTACGTCGGCGACGCGCGCAACAACGTCGGCAACTCGCTGCTGCTCATGGGCGCGCTGACCGGCATGGACGTGCGCATGGTCGCGCCGGGCCCGCTGCAGAACACGGCGGAGACGGTGGCGGCGGCCAAGGAGCTGTCGGCGCGCACCGGCGCGCGCGTCACCGTGACCGACGACGTGGCGAGCGGCGTGGCCGGGGCCGACTTCGTCTACACCGACGTGTGGGTCTCGATGGGCGAGCCGAAGTCGGTGTGGAACGAGCGGATCGAGCTGCTGCGACCGTATCGCGTCGACGCCGCGCTGCTGGAGCGCACCGGCAACCCCGACGTGAAGTTCATGCACTGCCTGCCCGCCTACCACGACCGGCACACGGCCATCGGCGAGGAGATCTACGGCTCGCACGGGCTCGAGGGCGTCGAGGTGACCGACGACGTCTTCGAGTCGGAGGCCTCGATCGTGTTCGACCAGGCCGAGAACCGCATGCACACGATCAAGGCCGTGCTCGTCGCCACCCTCGGAGACTGACGGGTTGCTCCCGCGCGACGGCGGTCACGTGCGAGGGCGGTCACTCCCGCGCGAGGGCGGCCGCCTGCTCGGGCGTGGTCGGCAGGTCGTCGCTTTCGGGGTCTTCGAGCACCGCGAGGATGAGTTCGGCTGTCTCCTGGGGTTTGTCGTATTGCGGCCAGGCGGTGGAGTCGAGGTAGGCCAGGTGCAGCATCGGGTGGCCGGCCACGATCTCGGCCTCCTGCGGGGAGACCGACTCGTAGCCGTCGCGCAGGTGCACCATGCGCAGCGGCACGCGCAACGCGTCGTAGAACCCCGGGTTGGGCATGAGCGGGCTGTCGTCGGGCAGGCGGAAGTAGGCCAGCACCGTCTCCAGCGTGGGCTTGTGCAGCCAGGAGCCGTCGGGCTCCAGGTGCACCGAGTGCTCGACCTCCGCCCGCAGACCGCGGCGCATCTCGCCGAGCAGCCAGTCGTTGTCCGAGTCGTCGACGAGCGCGTCGACGAGTTCGCGGGCGGAGTCGGGGTCGGTGCCGGTGTCGCCGAGCCGGAAGCGGGTGCGCAGCGCCTCCCCCATCCCGGGGTCGAGCGCGAGCGCGATGTCTTCCCGGGACTTCTCGGTGTCGAGGAGAAACTCACCGCCGAGCACGACCAGCCCGCGGAACAGGTCGGGGTTGTCGCGGACGGCGACCGTGGCCATGTGCTCGGCGAGATGGTGGGCGACGACGAGGGGGCGGTCGAGGTCGAGTCCGCGCGCCACCGCCTCCACCGCGCCCCAGCCGTCGGAGGGGCCGGTCGGGTCGACGGTGCTGTGCCCGTGGCCCGGCAGGTCGAGGGCGTAGGCGCGCACACCGGCTCCGAGATGGGGCACGACGTAGTTCCACGTCATCGCGCAGGGGCCGAGGGAGTGCACGAACAGCACCGGGGTGCCCTCACCACCGTGGTCGTAGACCGCCAGCCTGCCTGCGCCGTAGTCAACCCATCGCTCCAGCATGCGACCGCCACCTCTAGTCAATTCGGTTGATCGATCCCAGGGTTGCACGTGCGAACGTCGCGATGCCGAAGAGTCCCCGGGCGGGAGATGGACATGCGGCGCGCCGTCGGACCGGCGCCGCACGGGCCCACATCGCCGTCTCAGGTGGCAAGGTAAGCGCACATCCACTTCAGCGGTGAAGGAGACGCCCGATGAGCCACGACGTACACGACACCGTTCGGGGCCCGAAATGGAAACTCATCGGGCCCGGGCTCATCGTGGCCGCCACCGGCGTCGGCGCCGCGGACCTCGTCGCGACGCTCATCGCCGGACAGCGGTACGGCTACGCGCTGTTGTGGTGCGTCGTCCTCGGCTGCGTCATGAAGGTCGTGCTCGTCGAGGGCGCCGGGCGGTACTCGCTGGCCACGGGCAAGACGATCTACGAGGGCTGGTCGACGCTCGGGTCGTGGACCCACGTGTACTTCCTGCCGTACATCGTGATCTGGGGCTTCGTCTACGGGGCCGCGGCCATGGCCGGCACGGGGCTGCCGCTGCACTCGCTCTTCCCGTTCCTGTCGGTGACCTGGTGGGGCATCCTGTCGGGCCTCATCGGGATGGGGCTCGTGTGGTTCGGCCACTACGCGGTCTTCGAGAAGGTCTGCGCGGCGCTGGTCGGCGTCATGTTCCTCACGATGGTCGGCGCCGCGGTGCTGACGATCCCCAACATCCCCGAGCTGCTCACCGGACTCGTGCCGATGGTTCCGCAGGGTGCGCTCGTCAACGTGCTCTCGGTGGCCGGCGGCGTCGGCGGCACGATCACCCTCGCCGCGTACGGCTACTGGATCCGCGAGAAGGGCTGGGATTCCCCGCGGCACATGCGCGTCATGCGGCTGGACAACGGGGTCGCGTACATCGTCACCGGCATCTTCGTGCTCGCCACCCTCATCGTCGGCGCCGAGCTGCTCTACAGCGCGGGCATCGCGGTGCAGACCGGCGACAAGGGCCTGCTCGACCTGTCGGGTGTGCTCGAGGAGCGCTACGGCGTGTGGGCCGGCAAGGTCTTCCTCGTCGGCTTCTGGGCCGCCGCGATGAGCTCGCTCATCGGCGTGTGGAACGGCGTGTCGATGATGTTCGCGGACCTCGTCGGCCACCTCAAGAACCTCGGCCCTGACCATCCCGACACCCGCTCGGGCGGCAAGTGGTACAAGGCGTACATCCTGTGGCTGACGTTCCCGCCGATGGTCATGATGTTCCTCGGCCGCCCGGTCGTGCTCATCCTCGCCTACGGCGTGCTCGGCGCGTTCTTCATGCCGTTCCTCGCTCTGACCCTGCTGTGGATCCTCAACACCGACCGCGTGCCGCGGCAGTGGCGCAACGGGTGGCTGTCCAACGTGCTCATGGTGCTGTGCGCCCTCGCGTTCATCGCCCTCGCCGTCGTCGAGCTGCAGCGGGCCATCACCTGAGGGTGCCGCGTTCGGTTGGGTGGGGCGGGCTCGGCCGGGTGGGCCGCCCTACCGTCTGGCGCCCGCTGCCTGGCGCCCGCTGCCCGACGCCCGCCGCCCGGCGCCCGCCTCCTGGCGCCCGCCTCCTGACGCCCGCTGCCCGACGCCCGCCGCGCTCGGCCAGGTGGACCGCCCGTCAGCTGAGGGGCGCTGCGCTCGGCCGGGTAGGCCACCCGCTGCCCGACGCCTGCTGCCTGACGCCCGCCTCCCTTCTTTCGCACGTGAGCCTGTGCCATCGGGCCGGACCGGGCGGCTTCGACGAAACCGTCTCCGCGGAGTTGGTTTCGTTCGAGCCGGCCGGTCTCGTTTCGGTGAGCGAGACGGCTCATCCGGCAGGTGAGACCGGGCCAGTGGGCGGCGGGATCGGCGGGATCGGCGGGATCGGTGGCGCGTCAACGGGTCGGTGGTGCGTCAGCGGGTCGGGCGGCGCGTCAGAGAGTGAGCAGCGCGAGGGCCGAGAGGCCGAGCAGCATGACGGCGTTGACGGCCAGCACCGTGGCCATGACCTGTCGCCGCTGCGGCATCCGGTCGGGCGGGCACAGGCCGAGAGCCATCTCGACCCGCGACGGCGAGGCCATGGTCAGCGCGGCGGCGGCGCAGTTCTGCACGGCGACGAGGTGCAGCGTCGAGACGCCCAGGGCGTGCGCGGCCTGCCCCTGAGCGGCGGCGAACATCGAATTGGCCCCCGCATTGGAGCCGGTCACGAACCCGCCCACGCCGCCGACCCACGGGGCGAGGGCGAGGTAGGCCCCGCCGAGACCGGTGGCGGCCTGGGCGAGGGCGGTGCTCATGCCGGTCGCGGCCATGAGCACCCCGAGCAGCAGAAACCCCGCGGTCGGGAGCCCGACCGCCCGCCACGTGCGCGCCGCCCCCCGGGCGACGGCGCCCCGCAGGCCCGGGGCGAACGGCAGTGCAGTGGCCGCGACGAGGCAGGCGACGGCCAACCACAGCGCCGGGGACGCGAGCAGCGGTTCGGCCGGTGCCAGGCGCGGCAGCCTTGCCAGCGCGCTCGCGGACAGCAGGCCCACGACGATCGTGCCGTAGGGCGTCAGCGCCCGGGCCAGCGAGAGGCCGGCCTGACCGGCTCCGGGGTCGTCGGGGCCGTCGGGCGCGGCAGGGGCGTCGAGCGTGTCAGGGGCGTCGAGCGTGTCAGGGGCGTCGAGCGTGTCGGGGGCGTCGAGCGTGTCAGGGTCGTCGGGAGCGGCAGGGGCGTCGAGCGCGGCGGGAGCGTCGGGGGTGGTGGCGCTCGCGGCATCTGCCGGGACAGCGGGGGCGGCGGAGGTGTCGAGGGCGGCGGGGGTGTCGGGGGTTTCGCGAGGGGCGGCCCCGGGTCGCGCATGACGGCCGGTGCGGGCCAGCACGAGATGGCCGACGATGACGAGCAGGGCGCCGAGCACCCCGGCCAGGGGCGTGCCGACGAGGGAGTTCGCGCCCCACACCCCGAACCACAGGGCGGCGCCGGAACCGAGGCCGGCGACCACGCGCCGGGTCGTGGTCGGCAGCTCGTCGAGGATCACGGCGGCCACCCCGGAGACGAGGAAGACGACGCCGTTGACGGCGGCGCAGGCGACGCCGAGGGCCGTGAGGTCGAGGTCGTTCATGCGGGCGGCGATGAGGGTGCCGGGGCCGAGCGAGCCCCAGGGCACGGCGACGAGCCCGAGCATCGACAGGACCGCGGCGCGCAACGGGTCGCGGCCCAGGTGCAGCAGCAGCGGCACGCCGACCATGACGCCGACGCCGAAGCCGGTGACCGACTCCGCGAACGGTACGACGCCGTGCACGACGAGCAGCACCGCGGCGGTCGGCGAGGCGACGATCGAGGTGAGCCAGCCCGCGATGCGGCCCTGCGCGCCGCACGACTCGAGCAGCCGGGCCAGCATGATGCCGCCGGCGAGGATGAGCACGACCTCGAGCAGCGTCGGCGCCCACCCCAACAGCACGTCGGCGAGGCGGCCCGGTGCCAGCGGAAAGGCCAGCGGCACCAGGAGCGCGCACGCCGCGAGCGCGAGTGCGGCGGCCCGGCTCGCGGACACCCGCCCGGCCAGGGCGCCGCACGCCACGACGACGGGCAGCGCGGCCAGCACAGCTGACATCCGACCTCCCGGGTACGTGGTGCGCGAACGCCGCGCCCCGGGAGGCTACCGCGCGCCCCCACGTGTTTGACCACACCCCCGAAACGTCCCTGAGAACTGCGGGTCGTGGTGAGAGCTGCTGTTCGTGCCGCAGTCCTCACCGTGACACGCAGTTCTCACGGACGTTGGTCAGCGCCGTTGGTCAGCGCCGTTGCTCAGCGCCGTTGCGCTCGGACGTTGCCCAGGACCGTTGCTCAGCGCCGTTGCTCAGCGCCGTTGCTCAGCGCCGTTGGTCAGCGCCGTCTCTCACGGACGGTGGCCGGGGATCTCGTTGGTGCGGCGGGCGGCAC
>JBDIAM010000003.1:0-35347 GCA_039812445.1 Piscicoccus intestinalis
CTGCAGAAGCGCCTGGAGACCTTCGACCTGCAGGCCGAGGCCGCCGCGCTGCACGAGATCATCGCCACCGGCAAGGGTCAGAAGAAGACCCGCGCCATCAAGCGGCTGCGCGTCGTCACCGCGTTCCAGACGACGAGCAACTCGCCCATGGGCATGGTGCTCGACTGCGTGCCGGTCATCCCGCCGGACCTGCGCCCGATGGTGCAGCTCGACGGCGGCCGCTTCGCCACGTCCGACCTCAACGACCTGTACCGCCGCGTCATCAACCGCAACAACCGCCTCAAGCGGCTGCTCGACCTCGGCGCGCCCGAGATCATCGTCAACAACGAGAAGCGCATGCTGCAGGAGGCGGTCGACGCCCTCTTCGACAACGGCCGCCGCGGCCGTCCGGTCACTGGGCCGGGCAACCGCCCGCTGAAGTCGCTGAGCGACATGCTCAAGGGCAAGCAGGGCCGGTTCCGCCAGAACCTGCTCGGTAAGCGCGTCGACTACTCCGGCCGTTCGGTCATCGTGGTCGGCCCGACGCTGAAGCTGCACCAGTGCGGCCTGCCCAAGCAGATGGCGCTGGAGCTGTTCAAGCCGTTCGTCATGAAGCGCCTCGTCGACCTCGACCACGCGCAGAACATCAAGAGCGCCAAGCGCATGGTCGAGCGGGCCCGCCCGGCCGTGTGGGACGTGCTCGAAGAGGTCATCACCGAGCACCCGGTGCTGCTCAACCGCGCGCCGACGCTGCACCGCCTCGGCATCCAGGCGTTCGAGCCGCAGCTCGTGGAGGGCAAGGCCATCCAGCTGCACCCGCTCGTCTGCGGCGCGTTCAACGCCGACTTCGACGGCGACCAGATGGCCGTGCACGTGCCGCTGAGCGCCGAGGCGCAGGCCGAGGCCCGCATCCTCATGCTCAGCTCGAACAACATCCTCAAGCCGGCGGACGGACGCCCGGTGACCATGCCGTCTCAGGACATGATCATCGGCCTGTTCCACCTGACCAGCGAGGTGGAGACCGACGCGCAGGAGGAGCACCCGCGGGCGTTCGCCAGCGTCGCCGAGGCCCGGATGGCCTTCGACGCCGGCGAGATCCGGCTCGGCACCCCGATCAAGGTGCGCCTGGCCGACTTCGTGCCCCCGGCCGGCTACGAGCTGCCCGAGGGCGTCGAGACCGGTGCCGACGGCGCCGTCTCCTCGATCGTCGTGACGACCACGCTGGGTCGCGCGATCTTCAACACGACGCTGCCGCTGGACTACCCGTTCGTCGACCAGCCCGTGGACAAGAAGCGCCTCTCGCTCATCGTCAACGACCTCGCCGAGCGGTACTCCAAGGTGCAGGTCGCGGCGAGCCTCGACGCGCTCAAGGAGGCCGGCTACTACTGGGCCACCCGCTCGGGCACGACCGTGGCGATCTCCGACGTCGTCACGCCCTCGCGCAAGGGCGAGATCCTCGCCGGCTACGAGGGCAAGGCCGAGAAGGTGCAGGTGCAGTACGAGCGCGGTCTGATCACCGACGAGGAGCGCCGCCAGGAGCTCATCGAGATCTGGACCCAGGGCAGCGCCGAGGTCGCCAAGGAGATGGAGGCCAACTTCCCGCGGACGAACCCGATCTTCCGCATGGTCTCCTCCGGTGCCCGCGGTAACTGGTTCCAGCTGCGGCAGATCGCCGGCATGCGCGGCCTCATGGCCAACCCGAAGGGCGAGATCATCCCGCGTCCGATCAAGGCGAACTTCCGCGAGGGCCTGTCGGTGCTGGAGTTCTTCATCTCCACGCACGGCGCCCGTAAGGGTCTGGCGGACACCGCGCTGCGGACCGCCGACTCCGGCTACCTCACCCGTCGACTCGTCGACGTCAGCCAGGACGTCATCATCCGCGAGGACGACTGCGGCACCGAGCGCGGCCTGACGCTGCCGATCGCGGTGCGCAAGTCCGACGGCACGCTGGCGCCGCACGACGACGTCGAGGCCGCGGTCTACGCCCGCACCCTCGCCGAAGACGTCGTGCACGACGGCGAGACCCTCGTGGAGGCGGGCGCCGACCTCGGTGACGTCGTCATCGGGGCCCTCGTCGCCGCGGGCGTCGAGGCGGTCAAGGTGCGCTCCGTGCTCACCTGCGACAGCCACGTCGGCACGTGCGCCAAGTGCTACGGGCGTTCGCTGGCCACCGGCAAGCTCGTCGACATCGGCGAGGCCGTCGGCATCATCGCGGCCCAGTCGATCGGTGAGCCCGGCACCCAGCTGACGATGCGGACCTTCCACACCGGTGGTGTGGCCGGTGATGACATCACGCAGGGTCTGCCGCGTGTGGTCGAGCTGTTCGAGGCCCGCACCCCCAAGGGTGTCGCGCCGATCGCCGAGGCGACCGGCCGGGTCACGATCGAGGAGACCGACAAGGCCCGCCGCATCCTGCTCACCCCGGACGACGGCTCCGACGAGCACGCCTACCCGGTCAGCAAGCGCTCGCGCCTGCTGGTCTCCGAGGGCGAGCACATCGAGGTCGGCACCAAGCTCGTGCAGGGCGCGATCGACCCCAAGCAGGTGCTGCGCATCCTCGGCCCGCGGGCCGTGCAGATGCACCTGGTCGACGAGGTGCAGAACGTCTACCGCCAGCAGGGTGTGTCGATCCACGACAAGCACATCGAGGTCATCGTGCGCCAGATGCTGCGGCGCGTGACGATCATCGAGGCCGGCGACGCCGACCTGCTGCCCGGCTCCATGGCCGAGCGCGGTCACTTCGAGACCGAGAACCGCCGGGTCGTCGCCGAGGGCGGCCGGCCCGCCTCCGGTCGTCCGGAGCTCATGGGTATCACCAAGGCCTCGCTGGCCACGGACAGCTGGCTGTCGGCGGCCTCCTTCCAGGAGACCACCCGGGTGCTCACGGACGCGGCGATCCACGCCAAGTCCGACCCGCTGCTGGGCCTGAAGGAGAACGTCATTCTCGGAAAGCTCATCCCGGCCGGTACGGGCCTGCCCCGCTACCGCAACGTGCGGGTCGAGCCCACCGAGGAGGCCAAGGCCGCGATGTACTCGATGCCCGACTACCAGCAGTACGACTACTCGGCCTTCGGGCCGGGCTCGGGCGAGGCCGTGCGCCTCGACGACGCCACCCTCGGCCTCGACAGCTGAGCGCAGTCGCACGAAGGGCCGGTCACCCCGCGGGGTGACCGGCCCTTCGCCGTGCGCGCTGTCGTGCGCGCCGCCGGGCGATCGGGCGGTGTTGGGCCTCGACGGCCTCACTACGCCCGGGAGAGCGCGCTCAGCGCGGCAGGTCGGCCGAGCCGGTCGTGCGGATCGGGGAGGCGGTGCCGGCGGCGGCGCGCACGATGCCGGAGCGCACGAGGCCCCGGGTCGACAGGGCGGCGTAGGCCACCCACGCGCAGATGCCGATGAACTTGGCGCCGTCCTCGGCCCAGATCGCCAGGCCGCCCCCGCCGGGGCTGCCGAGCAGCTCGTAACCCTTGTCGATGACCACCGAGGTGCCGAGGAAGCCCACGGCCAGCACGAGGAACAGCCAGGCGCTGCGGGCGATCTCGTGCCGGAACACCGCCGCGTAGGCGAGCACCGCGACGAGGATGCCGGCGTACACCGCCTCCTCGGGAATGCCGATCGAGGGCAGCAGCTCCTCGTGCAACGTGAACGCGTCGTCGATCGCGAGATACCCGGTGAGCAGCGCGGAGGCGGTCAAGAAGGCCGCGTCGCGCCGCCCGAGCCGGTCGTACAGCAGGCAGGCACCCATGAGGAACATGCCGACGGCGGCCGCCCAGCACATCACCCCGAGTGTGGAGACCAGTCCGTAGTAGCCGGGCACCTGGCCGAGCATCGTCGGCTCGGTCGTCAGGTGCTCGATCGGCGTGCCGACCGTGGCGCGGGCGACGGCGACGCCGCCGACCACGATCAGCGCGGGCACGAAGGTATAGGCGAAGGTACGAATGCCGACCCGCTCGGAGCCGGTGCCCGGAAGACGGCGCATGACAATATCCCCCTGATCATCCCCATCACCCGGGGGCGAACGCCGACCCGGGAATATCGCCCCCTGGCGATCCGTTCAGCGTAGCGAAGCGTCACTGTGGGTTCTCGCGCTATTCATGTGCCAGACGCCCTGGTGACTCGACATGTGAGCCGGCCCCCCGTTCCCGACTCCGATCATCGGGTGGCCTCGGGCGTGGATTTGGAACCGCTTCCCGGCGCCCGGTAATGTGGGAGGGCATGTCTTGGGTGCGCCCTGCCCAGGTTGAGGCCGCGAACGATCCGGTCGTCACCGAGCCGGGACCGCGCCGGACATGTCCTCTCGCCGGGCAGCCGGTCGGATCGGACCGCGTGATCGTTGCGCGTTCGCCCGCTCGGAAGTGCAGGGGGGAGCACCCGGCGTCGGCAGCGGCGCGCGGGCAGCCCAAGGAGGCCGACCGTCACGTTCGGCCGATCACCACACGAAGTAAACGGAGAATGCGTGCCCACCATCAACCAGCTCGTCCGTAAGGGGCGCCAGGACAAGGCCGCCAAGGCCAAGACCCCGGCCCTCAAGGGCAGCCCGCAGCGCCGCGGCGTGTGCACCCGCGTGTACACGACCACGCCCAAGAAGCCGAACTCGGCCCTGCGCAAGGTCGCCCGCGTCAAGCTCACCTCGGGCATCGAGGTGACCGCCTACATCCCGGGCGTCGGCCACAACCTGCAGGAGCACTCGATCGTGCTCGTGCGCGGCGGCCGCGTGAAGGACCTGCCGGGCGTTCGCTACAAGATCATCCGTGGCTCCCTCGACACGCAGGGCGTGCGGAACCGCCAGCAGGCGCGTTCCCGCTACGGCGCGAAGAAGGAGAAGAAGTAATGCCGCGTAAGGGACCGGCCCCCAAGCGGCCGCTCGTCGTCGACCCGGTCTACGGGTCCCCGCTGGTCACCCAGCTGGTCAACAAGATCCTCCTCGACGGCAAGAAGTCGATCGCGGAGCGCATCGTGTACGGCGCCCTCGAGGGCTGCCGGCAGAAGACCGGCACCGACCCGGTCGTCACGCTCAAGCGGGCGCTCGACAACGTCAAGCCGACCCTCGAGGTCCGTAGCCGCCGCGTCGGTGGCGCCACCTACCAGGTGCCCGTCGAGGTCCGCGCCGGCCGCAGCACCACGCTGGCGTTGCGTTGGCTCGTGGGCTACGCCCGGCAGCGTCGTGAGAAGACGATGACCGAGCGTCTGATGAACGAGATCCTCGACGCCAGCAACGGCCTGGGCGCAGCGGTCAAGCGCCGCGAGGACACCCACAAGATGGCCGAGTCCAACAAGGCCTTCGCGCACTACCGCTGGTAGGCCTGGCAAGCAAGGCGCCAGGTCGGTGGGGTCGGTGCTGAGCACCGCCCCCACCGGCAGCGCACGGACCTGCCGGACCGACTCCGGCCCGGCACCCCAATTCGACGAGACGAGAGCGATAAAGCTAGTGGCACTCGATGTCCTGACCGACCTGAAGAAGGTCCGCAACATCGGCATCATGGCGCACATCGACGCCGGCAAGACCACGGTGACCGAGCGCATCCTCTTTTACACCGGGATCAACTACAAGATCGGCGAGACGCACGACGGCGCCTCGACGATGGACTGGATGGAGCAGGAGGCGGAGCGCGGCATCACGATCACGTCGGCCGCGACGACGTGCTTCTGGAAGGACCACCAGATCAACATCATCGACACGCCCGGCCACGTGGACTTCACCGTCGAGGTGGAGCGTTCGCTGCGCGTGCTCGACGGCGCCGTCGCGGTCTTCGACGGCAAGGAGGGTGTCGAGCCCCAGTCCGAGACCGTGTGGCGGCAGGCCGACAAGTACAACGTGCCGCGCATCTGCTTCGTCAACAAGATGGACAAGCTCGGCGCCGACTTCTACTACACCGTGCAGACGATCAAGGACCGCCTCGGCGCGGAGCCGCTGGTCATGCAGCTGCCGATCGGTGTGGAGAGCGAGTTCACCGGCGTCGTCGACCTGCTGACGATGAAGGCGTTCGTCTGGGCCGGCGAGGTCCAGAAGGGCGAGGACTACGACATCCAGGACATCCCGGCCGACCTGCAGGAGCGGGCCGAGGAGTACCGCAACCACCTGGTCGAGCGCGTCGCCGAGGCCGACGACGAGCTGACGATGAAGTACCTGGAGGGCGAGGAGCTCACGCTCAGCGAGATCCAGGCGGGCGTGCGCAAGCTGACGATCGCCGGCGAGGTCTACCCGGTGTTCTGCGGCTCGGCGTTCAAGAACAAGGGCGTGCAGCCCATGCTCGACGCGGTGCTGGCGTACCTGCCGAACCCGATGGACGTCGAGAGCATCAAGGGTCACGACCCCAAGGACGAGGAGAAGATCATCGAGCGTCACGCCGATGCCTCCGAGCCCTTCGCGGCCCTCGCGTTCAAGGTCGTCTCGCACCCGTTCTTCGGTCGCCTCACCTATGTGCGCGTGTACTCCGGGCACATCGAGGCGGGCCAGCCGGTCTACAACTCGACCAAGCAGAAGCGCGAGCGCATCGGCAAGCTCTTCCAGATGCACGCCAACAAGGAGAACCCGGTGACCTCGGTCTCCGCGGGGCACATCTACGCGATGATCGGCCTCAAGGACACCACCACCGGCGACACGCTCAGCGACATGAACAACCATGTCGTGCTCGAGTCGATGACGTTCCCGGAGCCGGTCATCAACGTGGCCATCGAGCCCAAGACCAAGGGCGACCAGGAAAAGCTGTCGACCGCGATCCAGAAGTTGGCCGAGGAGGACCCGACCTTCCAGGTCGAGCTCGACCAGGAGACGGGTCAGACGATCATCAAGGGCATGGGCGAGCTGCACCTCGACATCCTCGTCGACCGCATGCGGCGCGAGTTCAAGGTCGAGGCCAACGTCGGCAAGCCGCAGGTGGCCTACCGCGAGACGATCCGTCGTCCCGTGGAGAAGTACGACTACACGCACAAGAAGCAGACCGGTGGCTCGGGCCAGTACGCGAAGGTGCAGATCACCTTCGAGCCGCTGGACACCGCCGAGGGTGCGATGTACGAGTTCGACAACAAGGTCACCGGTGGCCGCATCCCGCGGGAGTACATCCCGTCGGTCGACCACGGCATCCAGGACGCCCTCGGCGTCGGCGTGCTCGCCGGCTACCCGATGGTCGGCATCAAGGCGACGCTGCTCGACGGCGCGTACCACGACGTCGACTCCTCGGAGATGGCGTTCAAGATCGCCGGTTCGATGGCCACCAAGGAGGCCCTGCGCAAGGCCGACCCGGTGTTGCTCGAGCCGATGATGGCCGTCGAGGTGCGCACGCCCGAGGAGTACATGGGCGACGTCATCGGCGACATCAACTCCCGCCGTGGGCAGATCCAGTCCATGGAGGACATCAGCGGCGCGAAGATCGTTCGCGCACTCGTGCCGCTGTCGGAGATGTTCGGGTACGTTGGCGACCTTCGGTCCAAGACCCAGGGTCGCGCCAACTACACGATGCAGTTCGACTCCTACGCGGAGGTTCCCCGGAACGTCGCGGACGAGATCGTCAAGAAGATGCGAGGCGAGTGAGGCGGGTACACTCACCCGCTGATGCTCTTCACGTAGGTATCAATCCCCAACGCAGCTGCGCCCCACCTCGGGTTGTGGCTCGTAACAACCCCAGTCCAACAGGAGGACACCAGTGGCGAAGGCGAAGTTCGAGCGGACCAAGCCGCACGTCAACATCGGCACCATCGGTCACATCGACCACGGCAAGACGACGCTGACGGCTGCGATCACCAAGGTTCTGCACGACAAGTACCCGGACCTGAACCCCTTCACGCCGTTCGACCAGATCGACAAGGCGCCGGAGGAGAAGCAGCGCGGTATCACGATCTCCATCGCGCACGTCGAGTACCAGACCGAGAGCCGTCACTACGCTCACGTCGACTGCCCCGGTCACGCCGACTACGTGAAGAACATGATCACGGGTGCGGCGCAGATGGACGGCGCCATCCTCGTGGTGGCGGCCACCGACGGCCCGATGCCGCAGACGAAGGAGCACGTGCTCCTGGCCCGCCAGGTGGGCGTGCCCTACATCGTCGTCGCGCTCAACAAGGCCGACATGGTCGACGACGAGGAGATCATGGAGCTCGTCGAGATGGAGGTCCGTGAGCTCCTGTCGCAGTACGAGTTCCCGGGCGACGACGTTCCGGTCGTCAAGGTCTCCGCGCTCAAGGCCCTCGAGGGCGACGAGGAGTGGAGCCAGACCGTTCTCGAGCTCATGGACGCGGTCGACGAGGCGATCCCGCAGCCGGAGCGCGACGTCGACAAGCCGTTCCTCATGCCCGTCGAGGACGTCTTCACGATCACCGGTCGTGGCACGGTCGTCACCGGCCGTATCGAGCGTGGCGTGCTGAAGGTCAACGAGGAGGTCGAGATCGTCGGCATCCGCGAGAAGTCCAGCAAGACGACGGTCACCGGCATCGAGATGTTCCGCAAGCTGCTCGACGAGGGCCGCGCGGGCGAGAACGTCGGCCTGCTGCTTCGTGGCGTCAAGCGTGAGGACGTCGAGCGCGGCCAGGTCGTCTGCAAGCCGGGTTCGATCACCCCGCACACCGAGTTCGAGGGCCAGGTCTACATCCTGTCCAAGGACGAGGGTGGCCGGCACACGCCGTTCTACGACAACTACCGTCCGCAGTTCTACTTCCGGACCACGGACGTGACGGGCGTCGTGCACCTGCCCGAGGGCACCGAGATGGTCATGCCCGGTGACAACACCGACATGAAGGTCGACCTCATCCAGCCGATCGCGATGGAGGAGGGCCTGAAGTTCGCTATCCGCGAGGGTGGCCGCACCGTCGGCGCCGGCCGGGTCACCAAGATCATCAAGTGATCTGAGCGCCCTCGCGGGCGCGGACCACCGGCACGGGGGTCCGAGCTTCGGCTCGGGCCCCCGTCGTCGTGTCAGGGCGTGTGCACAGCACGGGAGCAGGAGGCAGCAGTGACGCAGGGATCGACCAACCGCGGCTTCGAGCGCGCGACGAGGTTGGCGGCGGCGTTGGAGGCGACCCGCGGTGAGGACGCGGGCGAGGTGGATGTGCCGGCCAGTGACCGGGCCTGCACCGACCCCGAGCGCTTCGGGGTGGCGCTGGCCACCGTCGACGGCGGGCTGTTCAGCGCGGGCGACGCCACCGCGCAGTTCACCATCCAGTCGATCTCGAAGGCGCTGGTCTACGCGATGGCGATCGACGAGTGCGGCTGGAGTCGGGTGATCGAGATGGTCGACGTCGAGCCGTCGGGGGAGGCCTTCAACCGGATCTCCATCGAGGAGAAGTCGAACCGGCCCGACAACCCGATGATCAACGCGGGCGCGATGACGATCCACGCGCTCATCGGGGGCGCGGGCGCCGACGCCGACGACCGCACCGAGCGGATCGTGCGGATGCTGTCGCGGGCCGCCGGGCGGGACCTGGAGATCGACGCGCAGACCCACGAGGCGGAGCTCGAGGGCGGTGACCGCAACCTCGCGATCGCGCACATGCTGCGGAGCCTGGAGATCCTGCCCGACGATCCGCGCGACGTCGTCGACGGGTTCCTGCGCCAGTGCGCGGTGCTCGTCGACGCGCAGGATCTCGCGCTGATGGGCGCGACGCTGGCGCACTCGGGGGTGCACCCGCTGACCGGGGAGCGGGTGTTCTCGGCGGAGGCGGCCCGGCTGACGATGTCGGTGATGATCACGTGCGGCATGTACAGCTCCGCCGGCGACTGGACGACGAGCGTCGGCCTGCCCGCCAAGAGCGGCGTCGCCGGTGGCATCCTCGGCGCGCTGCCCGGCTGCCTCGGCATCGGCTCGTTCTCGCCGCGGCTGGACCGGCACGGCAACAGCGTGCGGGGCCAGGAGCTGCTCACCCGCCTCGCGGACGAGCTCGACCTGCACCTGCTCGACCCCGACCACTGGAGCCCCTCCGCCCGCTGGCGCTCGCTGGCGTGAGCCGGCTCAGCTGACCCGGCCGGTCGCCGGCGCTCAGGCGGGTCGTCGCGGCCCCTGTGGACAACCCCACGGTCGCACCACCACAACCGGGCAGGCTGGACCAGGTGACGAACGGGAGGGACCATGAGTGTCATGAGCGTCATGAGCGAGGACGCGGCAACCGGGCCGACCCCCACGCGGGGCCTGCGCTTGCCGTGGGGCCGGGAGCTGACGCGCGCCGACCTGGCGACGATGCCCGATGACGGGCACCGGTACGAGCTCGTCGACGGGGTGCTCATCGTGAGCCCGTCACCCCGCCTGCGGCATCAGCGGGCCGCCAAGGCCCTTCTGTCGGCACTGGAGCGATCGTGCCCGGCCGACCTGGAGGTGCTGTTCGCGCCGTTCGATGTCGTGCTCGCACAGGACAGTGTGCTGATTCCCGATCTCATCGTGGCCCGCCGCGACGATCTCACCGAGGTCAATCTGCCGACAGCACCGGTGCTCGCCGCCGAGGTGCTCTCTCCATCGACGCGACGCGTCGACCTCACGCTCAAACGCAGCCGGCTCGAGGCTGCGGGCTGCGAGCACTACTGGGTGGTCGATCCCGACGTGCCCTCGGTGCTCGCCTGGCGCCTCGTGGCCGGCGAGTACGTGGAGGCGGCCCGGGCCACCGGCTCCGAACGACTCGCCGTCGAGTCCCCATACCCGATCCGGATCGTGCCGGCCGACCTGGGCGCGTGACGCGACTGGGAGTGACGCGCCTGCTGACGGCGCCGGCGGGGCTTGCGGTGGCACTGGCGGGTTGCGCCTCGGCCTCCCCACCGGGGTCTGGTCCCGCCGGCCCGACCGCGACGACGGCGAGCCCGACCGCGACGCCGGCGCAGCTCCCGCCGCCCGGCCAACGAGTCGAGTCGGTGCGCTGGACCACCCGCGGGGGACGGGCGAGCCTGACCGTCGTGCCGTCGGCGTGGCAACGCGCCCACCCCGACGAGGCGTCGATCGACGCGGCCTGGGAGGAGATCGCGCGGCTCACCCCGCGCGCCGATCGGCCGGGGATGCGCGACCAGTACGCCTGTCACGTGCGGTTCGTGCCCACCAAGGAGGAGTTCCATCTCGAACCGTGGCGCCCCGCGGTCGGTTATCCGCGCACCGTCGCGCAGGGCTGCAACCCGGGGGAGCGCAAGGACCTCGGCTGATGGGCCCGCGCCTGTGGATAACCTCGGGGTGTCCGGCCCCGGATGGGGCAGGGTGGACCGTGTGCAGACCAGGAGGCACGATGGCTCCCATGACAGCAGCCGCACCCGGCCCGTCCGGCGCCGCGGGCTCGGCAGGCCCACCGGGTCTGCCGTGGGGCCGTGCGTTGACCTACGACGACCTCGCGGGACTGCCCGATGACGGCCACCGCTACGAACTCGTCGACGGGGTGCTCATCGTGAGCCCGTCGCCGCGGATGCTGCACCAACGTGCCGTCGGCAACCTGCATCTGCAGCTGCGCGAGGCGTGCCCGGCCGATCTGGAGGTCTTCCTGGTGCCCTTCGACGTCGTGCTCGCCCGCGACACCGTGCTCGAACCCGATCTGCTCGTCGCGCGCCGGGCCGACCTCACCGAGCGCAATCTGCCGGCGGTGCCGGTGCTGGCCGTGGAGGTCCTCTCGCCCTCCACCCGGCGGTTCGACCTGCTGCTCAAACGCAGCCGGCTCGAGGCCGCGGGGTGTGAGCACTACTGGGTCGTCGACGCCGACGAACCGTCGGTGCTCGCCTGGCGACTCGTCGACGGAAGGTATTCGGAGGCGTCCCGCGCCGCCGGCGACGAACCCTTCGTCGTGCGCGACCCGTATCCCGTCTCGTTCGTGCCCACCGACCTCGTGGCGTGAGGGAGACGGCATGACCGACTCGCACCGGGTGCTCGCCTCCACCGACAGCTCCGCCTACGCCTCGCTGCGGCAGCGACCCGTGACGCGGCGGGAGCGGTTCGAGCTGGGCAAGGCGCTGCGCAAGGACGTGCCCCGCCGCAGCCTCGGCGAGTGGAGCCCGCCGGACTCCCGCCCCGACCCCGTCGACCTCATCACCGCCTCCCACGCCGGGCGGCGCGAGGACCTCGTGCGGGTGCGGGTGGCCCGGATGATGTCCAGCCCGTACGGCTTCCTGCGCGGCAGCGCGGTCGTCATGGCCTGGGACGTGGCGCACCTGCCGGCCACCGGCATCACCCCCGTGGTGTGCGGCGACGCGCACCTGGGCAACTTCGGGTTCTACGGCTCGCCCGAGGGCGAACTCGTCATCGACCTCAACGACTTCGACGAGGCCCACCCCGGGGCCTGGGAATGGGACCTGCGGCGGCTCACCGCCTCCATCTACGTGGCCGGCCGGGAGAACGGCGTCGGTGAGGACGACTGCGCGCAGGCCGTGCGCAGTTGCGTGCACGCCTACCGCGACGAGGTGCGCTTCCTCGCCGAGGAGCCGCTGCTGCGGCGTTCGTACAACCGCCTCGACGTCGAGCGGCTGCACGAGAGCGTCACCGAGGCGAGCCTGCGCGACGAGATCGCCCGGGCCGCCAAGAAGGCCCGCAAGAAGACCAGTGACCGCGTGCTGCCCCGGTTCACCCGCGAATCGGCCGACGGGCGCCGCATCGTCACCGAGCCACCGCTGATCACCCCGCTGCCTCAGGCCGAGTACGAGCAGGTCGCGGTCGCCCTGGACGGTTACCTCGCGACGCTGAGCCCGCACTGGCGGCGCGCGGTCGGCGGCTACACGATCGTCGACATCGCCCACAAGGTCGTCGGGGTCGGCAGCGTCGGGTTGCGGGCCTACGTCGCGCTGCTCGAGGGCAGCGACCCGGACGACGTGCTCTTCCTGCAGCTCAAGGAGGCCCGACGCTCCGTGCTCGCGCAGTACGTGCACGGCGATTCGGTGTGGCACGAGCACCAGGGCCAGCGGGTGGTGGAGTACCAGCAGGCGCTGCAGACCGTCTCCGACCCGCTGCTCGGGTGGGCCAGCGTCGGCGACCTCGCCTGCTACGTGCGGCAGTTCCGCAACCAAAAGGGCACCGTGCCGCTGGACTCCCTCGACCCCGCGGCCCTGTCCGACTACGCGGACATCGTCGGGCACCTGCTGGCCAAGGGGCACGCCCGCACCTCCGGCGCGTCGATGATCGCCGGCTACCTCGGCAAGGGCAGACGGTTCGCCACCGCCATGGCCCGCTTCGCCCAGCGCTACGCCGACCAGACGGAGGCCGATCACGCGCGCTTCGTCGCGGCCGTGCGCCGCGGGCAGCTGCCCGTCGACGAGGAACTCGCCGGGGGATCGGCCTTCCGGCCCTGACCGGCGCCGGCCGGCCCCGACCGGCCCCGACCGGCGACGTCCGGCGCGCCACGCTCACGCCGTCGAGCGCACCCCCGGGCGGGGGAGAGTCGGGCGGATTTGAGGTCGGGCCCGGGCGTCTGGCACTATGGAGCGGTTGCTTGACGCGTGGATAAGGCCTGATGCCTGCACCACAGTCCCTCGAACGAGGTTACTAGCACCACGGATCGAGCTCGCGAGACCAGCCGGAGACCTCTCCGCCCGCGTCGCGAGTCGGCCCGCGGAACCGGTGCCTCGCGACGTGGAAGCGCAAGCTCCGGTTCATCGACCACCGACTAGCCGTCGGCCCGCGTCCCCGACCAGGGGGCGGGACGATCCGGGTAGGCGGGGTTTTGTGTGTGCACGAGCATGTCCGCACACCGCGACACACCCGAGCGCGTGGGTCGGAGCCGGTCCGAAGAGAACGACGAGAGAGAGTCGAACGAAGCGATGGCGGGACAGAAGATCCGCATCCGGCTGAAGTCGTACGACCACGAGGTCATCGACAGCTCGGCGCGCAAGATTGTCGACACCGTGACCCGCGCGGGCGCGACGGTGGTCGGCCCGGTGCCGCTGCCGACGGAGAAGAACGTCTTCGTCGTCATCCGGTCGCCGCACAAGTACAAGGACAGCCGCGAGCACTTCGAGATGCGCACGCACAAGCGCCTCATCGACATCGTGGACCCGACGCCGAAGGCGGTGGACTCGCTCATGCGACTCGACCTGCCGGCCGACGTCAACATCGAAATCAAGCTGTAAGTCCCAGGCAGCGAGCAGGAGTAGAGCGACATGACTTCGACACGCGAACGCGCCGTCAAGGGACTCTTGGGCACCAAGCTCGGCATGACCCAGGTGTGGGACGCCGACAACCGCCTCGTCCCGGTGACGGTCATCCAGGCGGGTCCCTGCGTCGTCACGCAGGTCCGCGACGCGCAGACCGACGGCTACGACGCCGTCCAGATCGCCTTCGGCGCGATCGACCCGCGCAAGGTCAACAAGCCGATGACGGGCCACTTCGAGAAGGCCGGGGTCTCCCCGCGCCGCCACCTCGTCGAGCTGCGCACGTCCGACGCCGGTGAGTTCAGCCTCGGCCAGGAGCTCACCGTCGAGACGTTCGAGAACGGCCAGAAGGTCGACGTGGCCGGCACCACCAAGGGCAAGGGCTTCGCCGGTGTGATGAAGCGACACGGCTTCTCCGGCGTCGGCGCCTCCCACGGTGCGCACCGCAACCACCGCAAGCCGGGCTCCATCGGCGGCTGCGCGACCCCCGGTCGCGTCTACAAGGGTCAGCGCATGGCCGGTCGCATGGGCGGCGAGCGCCAGACCACTCAGAACCTGACGATCCACGCCGTGGACGCCGAGCGCGGCCTGCTGCTGCTCAAGGGCGCCGTTCCCGGCCCGCGCGGCGGCATCGTCCTCGTCCGCACCGCTGCCAAGGGGGCCTGAGTCGTGACGACCATCGACATCCTCGACACGAAGGGTGCCGCCGGCGGTTCGATCGAACTGCCCGCCGACATCTTCGACGTCCAGACCAACGTGCCGCTGATCCACCAGGTCGTCGTCGCCCAGCTGGCGGCGGCCCGGCAGGGCACGCACGCCACCAAGACCCGCGGCCAGACCCGCGGTGGTGGCCGCAAGCCGTACCGGCAGAAGGGCACCGGACGCGCCCGCCAGGGCTCGGTCCGCGCGCCGCAGTTCGCCGGCGGTGGCATCGTGCACGGCCCGCAGCCGCGCGACTACAGCCAGCGCACCCCGAAGAAGATGAAGGCCGCCGCCCTGCGTGGCGCCCTCTCGGACCGCGCCCGGCACGGACGCATCCACGCTCTGTCCGCGGTCATCGACGGCCAGACCCCCTCCACCAAGGCGGCCCGCGGGCTGCTGGAGAAGGTCAGCGAGCGGCGCAACCTGCTCGTGGTGCTCGAGCGCAGCGACGAGGGTGGCGCGCTGTCGGTGCGCAACCTGCCCAACGTGCACCTGCTGTGGGCCGACCAGCTGAACACCTACGACGTGCTGTGCGCAGACGACATCGTCTTCACGGAGGGCGCGCTGCGCTCCTTCATCTCCGCCGCCGGCGCGAGCAAGGAGGCCGTGAAGTGAACCTCAACAAGAACCCGCGCGACGTCATCCTCGCCCCGGTCGTCTCGGAGAAGTCCTACGGCCTGCTCGACGAGGGCAAGTACACCTTCCTGGTCGACCCGCGCGCCAACAAGACCGAGATCAAGATCGCCGTGGAGAAGGTCTTCGGCGTCAAGGTCGACTCGGTCAACACCCTGAACCGTCAGGGCAAGTCGCGGCGCACGCGGTTCGGCACCGGCAAGCGCAAGGACACCAAGCGCGCGATCGTCACGCTGCGCGAGGGCACGATCGACATCTTCGGGGCTTCGGCCTAACGGCCGGCGAAGTCGTCGAAAGACAGGACATTTCAGATGGGTATCCGCAAGTACAAGCCGACGACCCCGGGTCGTCGCGGCAGTTCCGTCGCCGACTTCGTCGAGGTGACGCGCTCGGAGCCGGAGAAGTCGCTCGTGCGTCCGCTGAGCAAGACCGGTGGTCGCAACAACGCCGGCCGCATCACCACCCGCCACATCGGCGGCGGCCACAAGCGCGCCTACCGCGTCATCGACTTCCGTCGTCACGACAAGGACGGCGTGCCGGCCAAGGTCGCGCACATCGAGTACGACCCCAACCGCACGGCGCGCATCGCGCTGCTGCACTACGCCGACGGCGAGAAGCGCTACATCCTCGCGCCGAACCGGCTGCGTCAGGGCGACCGGATCGAGAACGGCCCGAGCGCCGACATCAAGCCGGGCAACAGCCTGCCGCTGCGCAACATCCCGGTCGGTACCGTGATTCACGCCATCGAGCTGCGGCCCGGCGGCGGCGCGAAGATCGCCCGGTCCGCCGGCGCCCGCGTCCAACTGGTCGCCAAGGACGGCCCCTACGCCCAGCTGCGGATGCCCTCGGGCGAGATCCGCAACGTCGACGTGCGCTGCCGCGCCACCGTCGGCGAGGTCGGCAACGCCGAGCAGAGCAACATCAACTGGGGCAAGGCGGGCCGGATGCGCTGGAAGGGCAAGCGCCCGACGGTGCGTGGCGTCGTGATGAACCCGGTGGACCACCCGCACGGTGGTGGTGAGGGGCGCACCTCCGGTGGCCGCAACCCGGTGAGCCCCTGGGGCCAGCCTGAGGGTCGCACGCGCCACCCCAAGAAGGAGAGCGACAAGCTCATCGTCCGTCGCCGTCGTACCGGCAAGAAGCGCTGATAGGAGCCCGGAAGACATGCCGCGTAGCCTGAAGAAGGGCCCCTTCATCGACGACCACCTGCAGAAGAAGGTGGACGCCGCGAATGAGGCCAACAGCAAGAACGTCATCAAGACCTGGTCGCGCCGATCGGTCATCGCGCCCGACTTCCTGGGCCACACCTTCGCCGTCCACGACGGCCGCAAGCACGTCCCGGTGTTCGTCACCGAGTCGATGGTCGGCCACAAGCTCGGCGAGTTCGCCCCGACGCGCACCTTCAAGGGTCACGTGAAGGACGACAAGAAGGGTCGGCGTCGCTGATGGCCACCCCGACACAGACCAAGGATTCCGTCATGGAAGGCAAGGCGCAGGCGCGCAACGTGCGCGTGACGCCCATGAAGGCCCGCCGCGTCGTGGACCTGATCCGCGGCAAGGGTGCCACCGAGGCCCTCGCCGTGCTGCAGTTCGCGCCGCAGTCCGCCAGCGACCCGGTGCGCAAGTGCCTGGCGTCGGCGATCGCCAACGCGCGCTTCCTCGCCGACAAGACGGCGTCGCCCTTCGACGAGCGCGAGCTGGTCGTCAGCACGGCGTACGTCGACGAGGGTCCCACGATGAAGCGGTTCCAGCCGCGGGCGCAGGGCCGGGCCTACCGGATCAACAAGCGCACGTGCCACATCACCCTCGTCGTGAGCCAGCCGCAGAAGAAGGGAAGTGCCCGCTGATGGGGCAGAAGGTCAACCCGCACGGCTTCCGCCTCGGCATCACCACGGAGCACAAGAGCCGGTGGTTCGCGGACTCCACGAAGCACGGGCAGCGCTACCGCGACTACGTCAAGGAGGACGTGGCGATCCGCAAGCTCATGTCCACGGGCATGGAGCGCGCCGGCATCAGCCGCGTCGAGATCGAGCGCACCCGGGACCGCGTGCGCGTCGACATCCACACCGCCCGCCCCGGCATCGTCATCGGTCGCCGCGGCGCGGAGGCCGACCGCATCCGCGGCGAGCTCGAGAAGCTCACCGGCAAGCAGGTGCAGCTGAACATCCTCGAGGTCAAGAACCCCGAGATGGACGCGCAGCTGGTCGCCCAGGGCATCGCCGAGCAGCTGTCCGCCCGCGTGTCGTTCCGGCGCGCGATGCGCAAGGGGATGCAGTCCTCCGTGCGCGCCGGCGCCAAGGGCATCCGGGTGCAGGTCTCCGGTCGTCTCGGCGGCGCCGAGATGAGCCGCACCGAGTTCTACCGCGAGGGTCGCGTGCCGCTGCACACCCTGCGCGCGAACATCGACTACGGCTTCTACGAGGCCCGCACGACCTTCGGCCGCATCGGCGTCAAGGTGTGGATCTACAAGGGCGACCTGACCGCCAAGGAGCTCGCGGCCCAGCAGGCCGCCGCCCCCGGCCGTCCGTCCCGTGGCCCGCGCGGAGACCGTAGCGACCGGCCGTCCCGCGGCCGCCGCGGCGGCGAGCGCGGCAGCGAGCGTCCGGCGCGCGGGGGTCGCAGCGAGGAGCAGGGCGGTGCGCCCGCCGAGCAGACCGCTGCCGCTGCGCCGGCCGGCGTGGGCGCCGCAGCCAGTGAGGGAGAGCAGTCCTGATGTTGATTCCCCGTCGAGTCAAGCACCGTAAGCAGCACCACCCGAAGCGGTCGGGCGCTGCCAAGGGTGGCACCACGATCGCCTTCGGCGACTACGGCATCCAGGCCCTCGAGCCCGCCTACGTCACGAACCGGCAGATCGAGTCCGCCCGTATCGCGATGACCCGCTACATCAAGCGTGGCGGAAAGGTCTGGATCAACATCTACCCGGACCGTCCGCTGACGAAGAAGCCGGCCGAGACCCGGATGGGTTCCGGTAAGGGTTCGCCGGAGTGGTGGATCGCGAACGTCAAGCCCGGTCGTGTCATGTTCGAGCTGTCCGGCGTCTCCGAAGAGGTGGCCCGGGAGGCGATGCGACTGGCGATGCACAAGCTGCCGATGAAGTGCCGCTTCGTCCAGCGTGAAGGAGGGGACGTCTGATGGCCGTGGGAAGCAAGGACCTCGCACCGCAGGCGCTGCGCGAGCTGTCCGACGACAAGCTCGTCGACGAGCTCGGCAAGGCCAAGGCGGAGCTGTTCAACCTCCGTTTCCAGTCGGCCACCGGCCAGCTGGAAAACAGTGCGCGCCTGAAGGCGGTCCGCAAGGACATCGCGCGGATCTACACGATCATGCGCGAGCGCGAGCTGAACATCGGCGGCCAGAAGTCGGTGAAGTGACATGAGCCAGCAGGAGAGCGAGAGCGTGGCAACCCAGCAGACCGAGCGCAAGTTCCGCAAGACGGCGCGCGGCTACGTCGTGTCGGACAAGATGGACAAGACGGTCGTCGTCGAGGTGGAGGACCGCGTCAAGCACGCGCTGTACGGCAAGGTCATGCGCCGCACGAGCCGGCTCAAGGCCCACGACGAGAACAACGAGTGCGGCGTCGGCGACCGCGTGCTCCTCATGGAGACGCGCCCGCTGTCGGCCGGCAAGCGTTGGCGGATCGTGCAGATCCTCGAGAAGGCCAAGTAAGGCCTCCGGTCGCGGCGGCCGCCCAGGCGGCGCCGCGAACCACCCCCCAGACCTAGTAATTACGAGCCCCCGCGTGGGGTTCGCCAGTTCCGCAAGGCTCGCCGCCTCGGCGCGAGAACCGGCGTGACGACAGGAGTAACTAGTGATTCAGCAGGAGTCGCGACTGCGCGTCGCCGACAACACCGGTGCCAAGGAGATCCTGTGCATCCGGGTTCTCGGCGGCTCCGGTCGCCGCTACGCCGGCATCGGTGACGTCATCGTCGCCACTGTCAAGGACGCCATCCCCGGCGGCAACGTCAAGAAGGGCGATGTCGTCAAGGCCGTCATCGTGCGCACGAAGAAGGAGCGTCGTCGCGGCGACGGTTCGTACATCAAGTTCGACGAGAACGCCGCCGTCATCCTTCGTAACGACGGCGACCCCCGGGGCACCCGCATCTTCGGCCCCGTGGGGCGTGAGCTGCGCGAGAAGCGCTTCATGAAGATCATCTCGCTGGCGCCGGAGGTGCTGTAAGCCATGGCCAAGATGAGGATCAAGAAGGGTGACCTGGTGCAGGTCATCACCGGTCGCAAGCAGGACAAGGGCGGCGACCGCGGCAAGCAGGGCAAGGTCATCGACGTGTTCCCCGAGACCCAGCGGGTGCTCGTCGAGGGCATCAACCGGGTGACCAAGCACACCCGCGCGGGCCAGACGGGCAACCGTACCGGCGGGATCGTGGTCGTCGAGGCCCCGATCCACGTCAGCAACGTGGCCCTGGTCGACCCCGAGACGAAGAAGCCGACCCGCGTGCGCATGCGCACCGAGCAGGTCGAGCGAGGCGGACGCACCAAGACCCAGCGCATCCGGGTCTCCGTGCGTTCCGGGAAGGACATCTGATGAGCACGACCACGCCGGAGACGGTGGAGCAGGACCAGGTGCCGACCCCGCGGCTGAAGGCGAAGTACGCCGAGCAGATCAAGCCGGCGCTCCTGAAGGAGTTCGGCTACGGCAACGTCATGCAGGTGCCGGGCGTCGTCAAGGTCGTCGTCAACATGGGTGTGGGCGAGGCCGCCCGCGACTCCAAGCGCATCGAGGGCGCGATCCGCGACCTCACGCTCATCACCGGGCAGAAGCCCGTGGTGACCCGCGCGCGCAAGTCGATCGCGCAGTTCAAGCTGCGTGAGGGCATGCCGATCGGCGCGCACACGACGCTGCGCGGCGACCGGATGTGGGAGTTCCTCGACCGGCTCGTGTCCGTGGCGCTGCCGCGGATCCGGGACTTCCGGGGCCTGTCGCCCAAGCAGTTCGACGGACGCGGCAACTACACGTTCGGTCTCAACGAGCAGTCGATGTTCTACGAGATCGACCCCGACCGCATCGACTTCGTGCGCGGTATGGACATCACGGTCGTCACGACGGCCACCAACGACGACGAGGGCCGGGCGCTGCTGCGCCAGCTCGGATTCCCGTTCAAGGAGAACTGATCGTGGCCAAGACCGCACTGATCAACAAGGCCAACCGCAAGCCGAAGTTCAAGGTCCGCGCCTACACCCGCTGCCAGCGCTGCGGCCGGCCGCACTCGGTCTACCGCAAGTTCGGCCTGTGCCGCGTGTGCCTTCGCGAGATGGCGCACCGCGGCGAGTTGCCCGGCGTCACCAAGAGCAGCTGGTAACAGCCGCCCCAACGAACACCTCGACCCACTGTTTTGACACACCGTAGGTCGCCCGTGCACCGCGAGGCCGGTGCGGGTGAAACCCCGGTGAGGAAGGGCGGAGAGCCCACATGACGATGACAGACCCGATCGCGGACATGTTGACCCGCGTGCGCAACGCCAACTCCGCGCACCACGACGTGGTCTCCATGCCGTTTTCGAAGTTGAAGTCCAACATCGCCGACATCCTGACCAGCGAGGGCTACATCTCGGGATGGCGCGTGGAGGACGCGGAGGTCGGCAAGACGCTGACCATCGACCTGAAGTACGGCCCGAACCGGGAGCGTTCGATCTCCGGTGTGCGCCGCGTGTCCAAGCCCGGACTGCGCGTGTACGCCAAGTCGACGAACCTGCCCAAGGTCCTCGGCGGCCTGGGCGTGGCGATCATCTCCACGTCCTCCGGGCTGCTCACCGACAAGCAGGCCGCAGAGAAGGGCGTAGGTGGGGAAGTCCTCGCCTACGTCTGGTAACCCGAGAAACACGGCAGAAGGAGGAGAGCTGACATGTCCCGTATCGGACGACTCCCCGTCACCGTGCCTTCGGGCGTCGACGTGACGATCGACGGTCAGGACGTCAAGGTCAAGGGCCCCAAGGGCGAGCTGGCGTTGACCGTCACCGCGCCGATCTCGGTGGCCCGCGGCGACGAGGGCGCCATCGAGGTCAGCCGGCCGAACGACGAGCGCGAGTCGCGCTCGCTGCACGGCCTGACCCGTTCGCTCATCGCCAACATGGTCGAGGGCGTCACCAAGGGCTTCGAGAAGAAGCTCGAGATCTACGGCACCGGTTACCGCGTGCAGAACCGCGGCGGCAGCCTCGAGTTCGCGCTCGGCTACAGCCACCCGATCACCGTGGAGCCCCCGGCGGGCATCACGTTCACGGTCGAGGGCCCGACCCGGTTCGCCGTCCAGGGCATCGACAAGCAGCTCGTCGGCGAGGTCGCCGCGAACATCCGTAAGCTGCGCCGGCCCGACCCGTACAAGGGCAAGGGCGTGCGCTACGCCGGCGAGCAGATCCGCCGCAAGGTCGGAAAGGCTGGTAAGTAACCGATGGCACTCACTATCAAGCGCGGCAAGTCCAAGAGCGCGGCCCGCACGCGGCGCCACGTCCGCCTGCGCAAGAAGGTCGCCGGCACCAGCGTCCGTCCGCGTCTGGTGGTCTCCCGCAGCAGCCGCCACATCTTCGTGCAGGTCGTCGACGACACGCTCGGCAAGACCGTGGCGTCCGCCTCCACGATGGAGGCCGACCTGCGCTCCTTCGAGGGCGACAAGACCGCCAAGGCCCGCAAGGTGGGCGAACTGGTGGCGGCCCGGGCCAAGGACGCCGGCGTCGAGGCGGTCGTGTTCGACCGCGGCGGCAGCAAGTACCACGGACGCATCGCCGCGATCGCGGACGGTGCGCGCGAGGGGGGCCTGAGCCTGTGACTCGCAGCAACGCCGACAACTTCGGAAAGAGGAACCACTGATGGCTGGACCCCAGCGTCGAGGCACCGGTGCCGCCGAGGGCGGCGGCAACGAGCGCGGCGGACGCGACCGTCGTGACCGCGACAACCGTCGCGGCGGTGCCCAGGACGAGCGCAACCAGTACCTGGAGCGCGTCGTGACGATCAACCGCGTCTCCAAGGTCGTCCAGGGTGGGCGGCGCTTCAGCTTCACCGCCCTGGTCGTCGTCGGCGACGGTGACGGCACCGTCGGCGTCGGCTACGGCAAGGCCAAGGAGGTGCCCGCCGCGATCGCCAAGGGCGTCGAGGCGGCCAAGAAGGCCTTCTTCAAGGTGCCGCGCATCCAAGGCACCATCCCGCACCCCGTCCAGGGTGAGGCCGCGGCGGGCGTCGTCCTGCTGCGCCCCGCGTCGCCCGGTACCGGTGTCATCGCCGGTGGCCCGGTGCGCGCCGTCCTGGAGTGCGCGGGCATCCACGACGTGCTGTCCAAGTCCCTGGGCTCGGACAACGCGATCAACATCGTTCACGCGACCGTGCAGGCCCTGCGGGACCTGGAGCGTCCGGAGGCCGTCGCGGCCCGCCGCGGCAAGCCGCTGGAGGACGTGGCCCCCGCCGCGATGCTGCGCGCTCGCGCCGCAGGAGCTGGTGCGTGATGGCACGACTGAAGGTGACCCAGACCCGCAGCAAGATCGGGGGCAAGCACATGCATCGCGAGACGCTGCGCACCCTCGGCCTCAAGCGCATCGGCGACATCGTCGTCAAGGAGGACAGCCCGCAGGTCCGCGGGATGGTCCGCACGGTGGCCCACCTGGTCACCGTCGAGGAGGTTGACTGACCATGGCCGACAACGCCAACGAGACGGGCACCGTCGAGGGCAAGCCCCTGAAGGTGCACCACCTGCGTCCGGCTCCCGGCTCCAAGACCGCCAAGACCCGCGTGGGTCGCGGTGAGGGCAGCAAGGGCAAGACCGCCGGTCGCGGAACCAAGGGCACCAAGGCGCGGTACCAGGTGCCGGACCGCTTCGAGGGCGGGCAGATGCCGCTGCACATGCGGCTGCCCAAGCTGCGCGGCTTCACCAACCCGTTCCGCACCGAGTACCAGGTCGTCAACCTCGACCGCCTCGCCGCGCTGTACCCGCAGGGTGGCGACGTGAGCGCCGCCGACCTGGCCGACAAGGGCGCGGTCCGCAAGGGCCAGCTCGTCAAGGTGCTCGGCGACGGCGAGATCTCGGTCGCGGTCAACGTGTCCGCGCACAAGTTCTCGGCGAGCGCCAAGGAGAAGATCGAGGCGGCCGGCGGCACCGTCACGGTGCTCTGAGCCGAGCCTCGAACACTCGATAACAGCCCGTTGACCTGCGCATATGTGCAGTTTCGACGCGCTGGCGTGACACCCCGGGCACCGGAGGAACCGGTGCCCGGGGTGTTATCGTTCTCCAGGGGCATTCAGAGTGAATCCATCGCTCTACCGCTGGACGGCCGGTCGCGCAGCACGGGCGCCGGTCCGCGAAATCACGTCGTCGGCCCTGCTCACCGGTGGTGCGGCGAGCATCAGGAGGATCTGTGCTGACCGCATTCGGACGGGCATTCAAAACGCCCGAGCTGCGCAAGAAGCTGCTGTTCACGATTTTCATCATGACGCTCTTCCGGCTCGGCTCCCACATTCCGACCCCCGGCGTCAGCTACGTCGAGGTGCAACAGTGCCGGCCCGCCTCCGGGCAGGCCAATCAGCTGCTCGGCCTGGCGAACCTGTTCAGCGGGGGAGCGCTGCTGCAGCTGTCGATCTTCGCCCTCGGCATCATGCCGTACATCACGGCCAGCATCATCGTGCAATTGCTGACCGTCGTCATTCCCCGGTTCGAGACCCTCAAGCAGGAGGGGCAGACCGGGCAGGCGAAACTCACGCAATACACCCGCTATCTGACGATCGGTCTGGCGGTGTTGCAGTCGTCGACCTTCGTGACGTTCGCCCGTAATCCCGCCGCGCTGTTCCCCGGCGGAAACTGCGAACGCATCCTCGTCGACGACGGCTTCGCCACGGTCGCGATCATGGTGCTGACGATGACCGCCGGCACCGGCCTCATCATGTGGATGGGTGAGCTGATCACCGCGCGCGGCGTCGGAAACGGCATGTCGCTGTTGATCTTCACGTCGATCGCGGCCGGCTTCCCGAGTTCGCTGTGGGCCATCAAGCAGCGCGACGGCCGGTGGGACACGTTCATCCTCGTCATCCTGCTGGGCCTGGCGATCATTGCGGTCGTCGTCTTCGTCGAGCAGTGCCAGCGACGAATTCCCGTGCAGTACGCCAAGCGCATGGTCGGGCGTCGCATGTACGGCGGAACCACCACGTACATCCCGTTGAAGGTCAACCAGGCGAACGTCATCCCGATCATCTTCGCGGCGTCGTTGCTGGCCATTCCCGGGTTGATCGTGCAGTTCTATCAGGGCAATCAGAACCCGCCCGCGTGGGTGCTGTGGATCCAGGCGCACCTCATCCGCGGTGACAGCCCCTGGTACATGGCGATCTATGTCGCGCTGATCCTCTTCTTCACGTTCTTCTACGTCTCGATCTCCTTCAACCCGCAGGAGGTCTCCGACAACATGAAGAAGTACGGCGGCTTCATCCCGGGCATCCGGGCCGGCCGGCCCACCGCGCAGTACCTGTCGTACGTGCTCAACCGGGTGACGGTGGTGGGGGCGATCTATCTGGCGATCGTCTCGCTCATCCCGCTCGTCGCGCTGGTGCTCGTCGAGGCCAACCAGAACTTCCCCTTCGGCGGAACGTCGCTGCTCATCATTGTGGGTGTGGGTCTGGAGACGGTAAAACAGATCGAGTCCCAGCTGAAGCAGCACCACTACGAAGGGTTCCTCCGCTGATGCGCCTCCTCATCCTCGGCCCTCCCGGAGCCGGTAAGGGCACGCAGGCCGCTCGGGTCGCCGAGCACCTGGGTATCCCCGCCATCTCGACCGGCGACATCTTCCGCGCCAACATCAAGGGCGGCACCGAGCTCGGCAAGAAGGTGCAGGGCATCCTGGCCGCCGGGCAGTACGTGCCGGACGAGGTGACCAACGAGATCGTGGCCGACCGGCTCACCCAGGAGGACGCGACGAAGGGGTTCCTGCTCGACGGCTACCCGCGCACGCTGGCTCAGGTGGCGGCGCTGGACGAGATGCTGTCGGGCTCCGGCCACGCCCTCGACGCGGTGCTCGAACTCGACGTGCCGACCGAGGAGGTCGTGCAGCGCCTGCTCAAGCGGGCTTCCATCGAGGGGCGGGCCGACGACACCGAAGAGGTGATCCGCGAGCGCATGGCGGTGTACACGCAGGAGACGTCGCCGCTGTCGCAGACGTACGACGAGCGCGGGCTGCTGCGCAAGGTCGACGGCACCGGTGACGTCGACGAGGTCTTCTCCCGCCTGCAGCAGGCCTTGCCGGCGGCGACCGCCTGATGTTCGGCCGCCGCGAGCGGCTCGAGACGAAGGCCCCGCACGAGCTGCGCATGATGCGCCGTGCGGGGCTCGTCGTCGCCCGGGCCCTGGAGGCGGTGTCGTCCGCGGCGCAGCCCGGGGTCACGACGCTGCGGCTCGACGAGGTGGCCCGGGAGACGATCCTCGCCGCCGGGGCGCGTCCCTCGTTCCCGGAGGTTCCGGGCTATCGGCACACGCTCTGCGTCAGCGTCAACGAGGCCGTCGTGCACGGCATCCCCGACGATCGCGTGCTTTGCGCGGGCGACCTCGTCAGCGTCGACTGCGGCGCGATCGTCGACGGGTGGCACGGCGACGCCGCGGTGACGCTGCACGTCGGGGGAGCGGCGGCCGCGAGCCCGCAGGACGTCGGCCTGAGCCGGGCCACCCGCGACGCGCTCTGGGACGGCATCGCGGCCTTCCGCGTCGGCGGTTACGTCGGCGACATCGGCACGGCGGTCGAGCGCAGCCTGCGGCGCGCCGGCCTGGCCGCGCCCGGCGGGCCGACCGACTACGGCATCGTCACCGAGTACGAGGGCCACGGCATCGGCCGCGCCATGCACATGGAGCCGGGCGTGCCCAACGTCGGCGGCACCGGCCGCGGCCCGCGAGTGCGCAGCGGTGCCGTCCTCGCCATCGAACCGATGGTCACCCTCGGCAGCCCGCACACCCACGAGCTCCCCGACGAGTGGACCGTCGTCACCGACGACGGCAGGCGGGCCGCGCACTGGGAGCACAGCGTCGCCGTCACCGACTCCGGGACGTGTGTGCTCACCGCCTTCGACGGTGGCGCCGCCGACCTCGCCGCCCGCAACGTCCCCCACCTCGACCTCGACTAGCCACCCCCGCCCCCGCCCCCACCCTCTTCCCTCAAAACTGCGTGTCGCGGTCGGAACTGCAGTCCGTGCCGCAGTCCCCACCACGAGACGCAGTTTTCACGGACGTCGGGGAGGGGTGTCAGGTCGGCTTCGTAGAGCGGTGAGCCAGAGGCGACCTGACGATGCGGCTCGGGTGTGGGCAGGCTCGACGGTGTCGAGCCGGTCGAGGACGATGTCGGGATCGACGAGTCCGGCGTCGACGAGTGCGGCGACGAAGTTGCGGTCCTTCTCGCGCAGGGCGCAGAGCTTGGCCACACAGAGGTCTTCCTTGTTCAGACACCAGCCGGTGAATTGTGGCTCGCCTCCGGGGGCGGTCGTGTTCGTGTTGCTGACGCGCACCAGGCGTTCGCGCCAGCCGGCGGGGAGGATCGAGGTCCGCAGGTCGACGCCGTCGATGCTGAAGCCGTGCAGGTCCTCGAAAGGGGAGAACTCCCCGGCTACGCCCTCGATGAGGTCGGATAGGTAGGCGGTCTGCTCGTTGTCACCGGCCAGGGGCAGGATGTCGACCTCCAGTGACATCGTGGCCTCTGACGGGAGCTCTTCTTCGGCGAACGACCCCAGGATCGCCTGGGACCCGACAACGATGACCTCGGGGTGCCCGATGACCTGGCAGGCGGTGCGGATCGCGTGCTCGAGCTGGTCCCGGCGCATCAGCCGGTCTGTGCCAGGATTGCGGAGCGCTCTTGCTGGGGGAGCAGGCCGCGCATCGGGGAGACCTCGCGCATCTGGATCGAGTCTCGATCAAGACCGGTCAATGCCCGTCTGATGCCGGCGATATCGCCTGTGTCGACCAGCATCTTCCAGCGTTCCAGGTTGTGCTCGTGCGGCTGGCCGGTCACGCCGTGCCGCAGGCGAAGCAGGTTTGCCTGCATGACAGGTTCGAATGTGTCCCATGTGTCGCGCGTCAGATGTGTGGAGATCCGGCGGTGCAACAGCCAGGAGCGGCGTTCGGAACGAGTCAGATCGGGTTCGGTGACGCGGCGCACGACCTGCAGCCGCCGACCCATGCAGGCCAGGAGCCGGTCGAGCATGTCGTCGCTGAGTTCCACTCGACCAGAGAGGAACTGGCTGATGCTCGGCTGGTGCACCCCGCTCAGTCGAGACAGCTGGCTCTGGGTGGTGCCGGTCTCCCGCATGACCAGTCTCAGCAGGTCCCCGTGCTCGCTCATAAGGCAACTATAGCATTGGGTGCTATAGTTGAACGTAGAGATCTCGGGAGCCGTTCGGCTATCGGCCACGATTTCGCCTCAGCTGGGCGAGCGACTAGACTGGTGAGTCGGCTCCCGAAGACTCATACTGCCGCGCGCCTGGGGCTCGCGGCAGCAGTGTTGTCCGGGGGCGGTCAGCCGGGCTCAGGCCCGGGTCATCCCCTGTCACGCGGCTGCTCGCGGTCCGTGACGCTGCATGGGTTGTGGAGGATATGGCTAAGAAGGACGGTGTCATCGAGGTCGAGGGCACGATCGTCGAGGCTCTCCCGAACGCGACGTTCCGGGTCGAGTTGAGCAACGGTCACAAGGTTCTCGCTCACATTTCGGGCAAGATGCGTCAGCACTACATCCGGATCCTTCCCGAGGACCGGGTCGTCGTGGAGCTCAGCCCGTACGACCTCTCGCGCGGCCGCATCGTCTTCCGCTACCGCTGACGTACTGACCACCGGCGCCGACACCCGTCGGCGTCTCCGCGTCTTCATGTCGCCCCAGCGCGGTCATGAAGCTGATCCGAAGACGGCAGGCAGATGAAGGTTCAGCCGAGCGTCAAGAAGATCTGCGACAAGTGCAAGGTGATCCGCCGTAACGGCCGGGTCATGGTGATCTGCGAGAACCTGCGCCACAAGCAGCGTCAGGGCTGAGCGAACACCCGGCACGACTCGTCGACCTTCGATCGACGCACAGCATTACCGCACTACAGCAGTAACCCGGCCCCGGGCACCCGCCCGGACGTCACCCTCGGCACGGAGGCCGAGGACCGGCCGGTGCGACCGCCCTCGTGGCGCCCGCACCGACTCCCGGAACGGTGCTGCTCCAGACCTCCGCATAGTCACAGGAGACCAACACAAGATGGCACGTCTTGTCGGAGTCGACCTTCCGCGCGAGAAGCGCGTGGAGATCGCACTCACCTACATCTACGGGGTGGGCCGCACCCGCGCCAAGGAGGCCGTCACGGCCACCGGCATCGCGGACTCGACCCGCGTGCGCGACCTCACCGAGCAGCAGCTCGTGGAGTTGCGCGACTACCTCGACGCGAACTTCAAGCTCGAGGGTGACCTGCGCCGCGAGGTGGCCGCCGACATTCGCCGCAAGGTCGAGATCGGCAGCTACCAGGGTCTGCGTCACCGCCGCGGTCTGCCCGTGCGCGGCCAGCGCACCAAGACCAACGCGCGCACCCGCAAGGGCCCCAAGCGCACCGTCGCCGGCAAGAAGAAGGCCGGCAAGTAGGAGACGGTGCCGCGCGGCACCGCCTCGCGGACGTTCCGGCTGCCCACGCAGCCGACGCCGGTCGCCCCACGCGGCGGCCAACGACACAGCTTCGTAGATGTAGGAAGAAGGGTTCATGCCTCCCAAGAGCCGTCAGGCCGCGGGCGCCAAGAAGGTGCGCCGCAAGGAGAAGAAGAACGTCGCCCACGGGCACGCTCACATCAAGAGCACGTTCAACAACACGATCGTCTCGATCACCGACCCCACCGGGGCCGTGATCTCGTGGGCCAGCGCCGGCCAGGTCGGCTTCAAGGGCTCGCGCAAGTCCACCCCGTTCGCCGCGCAGATGGCCGCCGAGGCCGCCGCCCGCCGCGCCATGGAGCACGGCATGCGCAAGGTCGACGTGTTCGTCAAGGGTCCCGGCTCCGGCCGGGAGACCGCGATCCGCTCGCTGACCGCCACCGGCCTGGAGGTCGGCGCGATCAGCGACGTCACGCCCACGCCGCACAACGGCGTCCGCCCGCCCAAGCGCCGCCGCGTCTGATCGCGCTGAGACGAAACGGGAGAGATAGAAAGCAATGGCTCGTTACACCGGCCCCATCACCAAGAAGTCTCGGCGCCTGAAGACCGACCTCGTCGGCGGCGACAAGAACTTCGAGAACCGCCCCTTCCCGCCCGGACAGCACGGCCGCGGCCGCATCCAGGAGAAGGAGTACCTGCACCAGCTGCAGGAGAAGCAGAAGGCCCGCTTCACCTACGGCGTCATGGAGAAGCAGTTCCGCGGCTACTACGAGGAGGCGGTGCGCCGCTCCGGCAAGACCGGTGAGGTGCTCCTGCAGATCCTCGAGTCGCGCCTCGACAACGTCGTCTACCGCGCCGGCCTGGCGCGCACCCGCCGCGCCGCCCGCCAGCTGGTGTCCCACGGGCACTTCCTGGTCAACGGCAAGCGCGTCGACGTGCCGAGCTACCGCGTCAGCCAGTACGACATCATCGACATCCGCCCCAAGTCGCGGGAGGCGTTCCCGTTCGAGCTGGCCCGCCAGACGTACGGCGACCGCCCGGTGCCGGCGTGGATGAAGGTCGTGCCCGGCACGCTGCAGATCCTCATCCACCAGCTTCCGGTGCGTGAGCAGATCGACACGGTGCTCACCGAGCAGCTCATCGTGGAGCTCTACTCCAAGAACTGATACATCAGCAGGCGGGGCGGTGCGCCGCCCCGCCTGCTGCGCCGCCGTCGGGGCGGCCCCGCAACACGCGGGGCCGCGTCGGCGGCAAGCGTCCGTCGGGGACAGAGCCGACGGCCGTCGGCCGGTGGAAGACCGGCACTCATGCGGGCTTCATATAGCGGTTGCCCGTAGGAAGGAATCACAGTGCTCATCGCACAGCGTCCCGTCCTCTCCGAGGACGTGCTCTCCGGCTCTCGCT
Organism: Piscicoccus intestinalis; assembly: GCA_039812445.1. GTDB lineage: Bacteria > Actinomycetota > Actinomycetes > Actinomycetales > Dermatophilaceae > Kineosphaera > Kineosphaera intestinalis_A. Next base: position 30,307 of record JBDIAM010000003.1, read on the forward strand.
CCCGGTTCGTCATCGAGCCGCTCGAGCCGGGCTTCGGCTACACCCTCGGCAACTCCCTGCGCCGCACGCTCCTGTCGAGCATCCCCGGCGCGGCCGTGACGAGCATCCGCATCGACGGCGTGCTGCACGAGTTCTCGACGATCTCCGGGGTCAAGGAAGACGTCACCGAACTCATCCTCAACATCAAGGGTCTGGTCGTCTCCTCCGAGCACGACGAGCCGGTCGTCATGTACCTGCGCAAGCAGGGCCCGGGCGTCGTCACCGCCGCCGACATCGCGCCGCCGGCCGGTGTCGAGGTGCACAACCCCGACCTGCACATCGCGACCCTGAACGACAAGGGCAAGATCGAGATGGAGCTGACCGTCGAGCGCGGTCGCGGCTACGTCTCGGCGCAGCAGAACAAGTCGGCCGACGCCGAGATCGGCCGCATCCCGGTCGACTCGATCTACTCGCCGGTGCTCGCCGTCACCTACAAGGTCGAGGCCACCCGCGTCGAGACCCGCACCGACTTCGACAAGCTCGTCGTCGACGTGGAGACCAAGAACGCGATCGCCCCGCGCGACGCGCTGGCCTCCGCCGGCAAGACGCTCGTCGAGCTGTTCGGGCTGGCCCGCGAGCTCAACGTCGAGGCCGAGGGCATCGACATGGGCCCGTCGCCGACCGACGCGGCGCTCGCCGCCGACCTGGCGCTGCCGATCGAGGAGCTCGACCTCACCGTGCGCTCCTACAACTGCCTCAAGCGCGAGGGCATCCACACCGTGGGTGAGCTCGTCGGGCGCAGCGAGGCCGACCTGCTCGACATCCGCAACTTCGGCGCCAAGTCGATCGACGAGGTCAAGGCCAAGCTCGTCGGCATGGGTCTGCAGCTGAAGGACAGCCCGCCCGGGTTCGACCCGAGCGCGATGGCCGAGCGCTACGACGATGACGACGACTCGGCCTTCGCCGAGGACGAGCAGTACTGACCGACCCGGCAGACTGAACCGCCCGCGCCGACGAGCTGACGCGGCGCCGGATCGGTCCGACTTCTAGGAGAACACCATGCCCACCCCCACCAAGGGACCTCGACTCGGCGGTGGCCCGGCGCACCAGCGGCTCATCCTCGCCAACCTGGCCACGTCGCTGTTCGAGCACGACCGCATCACGACGACGGAGGCCAAGGCCAAGCGCCTGCGCCCCTACGCCGAGCGGCTCATCACCTTCGCCAAGCGCGGCGACCTGCACGCCCGTCGCCGGGTCATGACGATGATCCGCGACAAGAGCGTCGTGCACCGGCTGTTCACCGAGATCGCTCCCGACGTCGCGGAGCGTCCCGGTGGCTACACCCGCATCACGAAGATCGCCCCGCGCAAGGGCGACAACGCGCCGATGGCCGTCATCGAGCTCGTCCGCGAGCCGTACTCGGCCAAGCAGGCCACCGTCAAGGAGGCGCAGGCCGCCACCAAGCGCGCCGCCACCCCGGCTCCGGACCCTGCGGCCACGCCGGCCACGGCGAGCGACACGCCGGAGCCCGAGGCCGACGAGTCGACCGACGGCGCCACGCAGGCCGAGGCGCCGACCAGCGACGTCGAGGAGACCTCGGCTCCGGCCGACGCCGCGGCGGACGACGCCCAGGCCGAGGCGACCGGCGAGGGCGCCTCACAGGCCGACGCCCCCACGAGCGACGTCGACGAGGCGGGCTCCACGGCTGGAAAGTCCGACGCCTGACGCGTCGCCGCAGATGCCCGAATGCCGCCGGATCCCGATGGGATTCGGCGGCATTCGGCTTCGCGGTGCGCGTCCGCGGCCGATGGGCACAGTAACCTGGTGACGTGTCTATGAGGGGGGCCCGGGCACACCTCCCCTGACACGACCACCGCCGCGGCGCGACGGTGAACCTAAGGAGCTCACGTGCGGCCTTTGGGAATTCGCAAGGTTGCGGGCGTCACCGCAGCCGCCGTTGCCCTGTCCGCCCTCGGCGGGTTCGCCGAGTCGACCGCCTGGGCCGGACCCACCAGGCCGGCCGGGCCGACTGGGACCGCCCCCGCTGCCGCCCACGCGGTCAGCCCCTCTGTCGCTTCGGGCGCCGCCCTGGCCGTCCTCGGGCCGCCCGCCGCCCGGGCGGCTCGTGAGCGGCGCGAGACCCGGGACACGCCGGAGGCGATCTCGGCCAGCCGGCTGTCCGCGCGGATCGCCGCGACGCTGGGGCCGCGGTCCTCGACCGTCTCCGTCGTCGTGCACGACCGCCGGACCGGTCAGGTCGTCACCCACAACCCCTCGCTACGCAACAGCACCGGCAGCATCGTCAAGGTGATGATCCTCGTCGCGCTCATCCACGAACGACGCTCGGCCGGACGCGGCCCGTCGGGTGACGACTGGAACCGAGCCCGCGCGATGATCACCGTCAGCGACAACGACGCCGCGTCGACGCTGCTGGCGCGCGCCGGCGGGCGACGATCCCTGGACCGGCTCGCGAGCAGGCTCGGCATGCGGCACACGAGCAGCGCGTCGTCGTGGGGTCGCACCAGCACCTCGGCCGCCGACCAGGTCAAGCTCATGGACGCGATCCTCGACGGTCGGGCCGTGCCGAACGCCGCCGACCGCCGCCGCGTGCTCGACCTCATGAGCAATGTCGTGCCCGAGCAGGCCTGGGGCGTGGGGGCCGTGCCGGCCGCCGCCACCGTGCAGCTGAAGAACGGGTGGGTCTCGCTGAGCCCGTACGGCTGGCGGATCAACAGCATCGGTCACGTCGCCGGACAGGGCCGCAACTACACCATCGCCATGCTGTCGTACCGCAGCTCGTGGCCCGGTGGCACGGCCGTACTCGGTCGGGTCTCGCGCGTCGTCTACGACGGCATCGACGACCTGCCGCCCACCGCCCGCACCCAGGTGGAGTCCAACGCCGACGCCTCCGTGCCGACCTCCTCGCCCGACGCCCTCACCGAGCCGCTGCGCAGCGCGGCGCCGGTCAACCCGCCGGCGTCCGAGCCGGCCGAGGCAGCCGAGTCGCCGTCGCCCGACTCCGCGTCGCAGACCTCCCGCCCCGCGGGGGAGGGCACGGGCTCCGCGCGCGGCGCCATCTCCGGCTCGCTGCGGCTGCCGGGCAGCGCCCCCGAGTGGTTCGGCGCACCCGGCGCGCCGTTCCGCCCCTATCCGGTCTGGTAGCGGTGCGACTGCGGATCGACTTCGCCTACGACGGCACGGACTTCAGCGGATGGGCGGCGCAGCCGGGGCGGCGCACCGTCGAGGGTGAGCTGACGGCCGGGCTCGCGCGCGTGCTGCGCGCCGACCCGGCTCCGCGACTGACGGTGGCCGGCCGCACCGACGCCGGGGTGCACGCGCGCGGTGCCGTCGCGCACGTCGACGTCGAGGAGCCGGCCTGGCTCGCCCTGCCGGGGCGCTCGACGCGCTCGCCGCAGGAGGCGGCCCCGGCGCGCCTGGCCGGCGTGCTGCCTCCCGACATCGTCGTGCGCGCCGTCACCGTGGCCCCGGAGGGGTTCGACGCCCGCTTCTCCGCGACCGCCCGGCACTACCGATACCTGCTGTGCGATCGGCCCGAACGACTCGACCCGCTGCGGCGCCGCGAGATCGTCGCGCACCGGCGCCCGCTCGACGTGACCGCGATGAACGAGGCCGCCGGTCGGCTCGTCGGCCTGAACGACTTCGCCGCGTTCTGCAAGCGCCGCGAGGGAGCCACGACCGTGCGCACCTTGCTGCGCTACGAATGGCGCCGGCTCGACCGCCCGGGGGAGCCGGAGACCGGCCTGATCGAGGCGCTCGTCGAGGCCGACGCGTTCTGCCACTCGATGGTGCGCTCGCTCGTGGGCGCCGTCGTGCCGGTCGGGGAGGGCCGCCGGGCGGTCGACTGGCCTCGGCAGGTGCTGACCGCCGCGCGCCGCGACCCCGCCGTCACCGTGATGCCCGCCCACGGGCTCTGCCTGGAGCGCGTGACCTACCCGGCGCCGGATCGTCTGGCTGAGCGCGCCACACAGGCTCGCGCGGTCCGCGCCCTCGACTGATATGTGACGCAGCTCACAGCATCGGACCGGACGCCCGACTCAAACGACCGTCCGACCTGCCGATCGGGGAGGCGGTCGAAGGGATCACCTCGGGGGAGGACCTTCGAAGTGCGGTTCGACCGCAGCGGCGTCCAGGACGCGCCGCGACCGGCATCGCCGGGCTCAGGCTTCACTGTGGCGGGACGGCGTGAGTCCGGGATGGGACACGATGCAGGGGCGGGATCCGGGGGGATCCCGCCCCTCGTCGCGTGGTCGGCGACTGCTCGGTCATCGGGCACCTCGGGGTGGTCGCGGGGGATCGACCGGGAGCGGACAGGTGTAGTAGGTGACCCGCCGGGCCGAGGGGTTGCCGGCGCCAACCCGGCGGTATCGGCTCAGCAGCGCGGTGATCTCCTCCTGCAGGGCCTCGAGCTGCTCGTCGGTGACGAGCACGAGATGGTCTTCCAGGCCGCAGGCTTCCTGCCACGAGATCGGCCAGTCGGGCTGGGCGGTGAGCCACGCCTGCGCCTTGCCGGCGAAGTGCTGGATGTAGTCGCGGGCGAGCCAGTCGATCGCGGCGTCGTCGTCCTCGCCGGGGTCGTCGAGATCGATGAGGCGGTCCGCCGAGGTCGCCTCCCACACCCGCCGCCTCCCGGAGCCGGAGCCGGTGTCGCGGATGAGTCCGGCGCTCTCGAGACGACGCAGGTGATACGAGGTGGCGCCGGTGTTCGTGGCGAGCGCCGCGGCCAGGTCGCTGGCCGTGGCCGCGCCGACCGTGCGCAGCTCAGCGAGCAGCCGCGAGCGGAGTGGGTGGGCCAGCACGCGCAGCGCCTCGGGGTCGACGGGATAGGGCGGCGTAGGCGGTTCGAGGTCGTCGGGACCGGTCGTCATGCACAAAATCTTTGCACAAAACCTCTGCATTGGTCCGGTCGATCGCCCTCTCGGCGTATGAAACCGCAGGTCAGCGGCGATCTCCAGTGATTTTGGAGGCGGTTCGGCAGCCGGTAAAGTGGAGCACGTTGTGCCGAACGCCCCAGCGGCGTCCCCGGGCCGAAGCTCCCGAGGGT
>JBDIAM010000004.1:0-33235 GCA_039812445.1 Piscicoccus intestinalis
CCGTTCGCGCTGTACGGCCCCGCGATGGGAGTCGGGTCGGTCGTCCCCGACATGGACGTCACCGCTCCCGCCACGCTCGACGCCGCCGGCCTCGCCGACGCGGTGCTGGCGGCCGACGCGACCACGGTCTTCGCGTCTCCGGCCTCGCTGCGCACGATCGTCGCGACCGCCCCCCGGCTCGACGAGCGGCGCCGCGACGCGCTGGCGCGGGTGCGGGTGGCGATGTCGGCGGGCGCGCCGATCCCGGTGGCGATGATGCGCGAGGTCGCCGGAGTGTTGCCGAACGCCGAGCTGCACACGCCCTACGGCATGACCGAGTGCCTGCCGGTCAGCGACATCGTGCTCGCCGAGCTCGAGACCGTCACCGCGGGCGACGCCGTCGACGGCGTGTGCGTCGGGCGGCCGCTCCCGGGCGTGCAGGTGCGCATCGCGCCGCTGCCCGCCGAGCCGTCCGGCGCCGACGCAGAACCCACCGACTCCCCCGGGGTCACCGGCGAGATTCTTGTATCAGCCGCTCACGTCAAAGACCGCTACGACCAGCTGTGGGCCACGCAGGCCGAGAGCGCCCGCGACGGCCTCGGACCGCACGGCCCGTGGCACCGCACCGGCGACGTCGGCCACCTCGACGCCGACGGCCGGCTGTGGGTGCAGGGCCGCCGGGTGCACGTCGTGCACACCGCGGCCGGGCCGGTACCGCCGGTCGCGATCGAGCAGGCGGTGCTCGCGCTGCCCGGGGTGGCCGACACCGCCCTCGTCGGCGTCGGACCGCACGGCACGCAGGCCCCGGTCGTCGTCGTGCGGCCCGAGCGCGCCCCGACCGGCCGATTCGCCCCCGCGCTACCGGTACTCGTGCCGGAGCCGGTGGCGGCGCGCGTGCGCGCGGCGGCGCTGGCGGCCGAGCCGCGGCTGGCGCCACCTGCGGGCCCGGGCGTCGCCGCGGTGCTGCAAACCGCACACTTTCCTGTGGATATCCGCCACCAGTCGAAGGTCGACCGCACCCGGCTCGCGGCCTGGGCGCAGCGGGCGCTCGCCGGCGGACGGGTGGGCCGGCCGTGAGGGTTCTCGTCACCGGCGCGTCCGGCATGCTCGGCGGCGGTGTCGCGCGCGCCCTCGCCGACCGCGGCGACGAGGTGACGGTCTTCCAGCGGCGGCCGCTGACCGGCTCCGGTGCGGCGGGGCTGCGCGAGTCGCTCGGCGACCTGTCCGACGACGCGGCGCTGAGGGCGGCGGTGGCCGGTCAGGACGCGGTGGTGCACCTCGCCGCGAAGGTCAACGCCACCGGCGCGTGGGCCGAGTACGAGCGGATCAACGTGCGCGGCACCGCCTCCCTCCTGCGGGCCTGCCGGGAGGCGGGCGTGCCGCGGATGGTGTTCACCTCGAGCCCGTCGGTCGCGCACGCGGGGCACTCGCTCGTCGGCGAAGGCGCCGGCCCGGCCGACCCGGATGCGGCGCGCAGCCCGTACGCCCGCAGCAAGGCGCTGGCCGAGCGGCTCGCGCTGGCGGCGGACGCGCGCGACGACCTGGCGGTCGTGGCCGTGCGTCCGCACCTGGTGTGGGGGCCGGGCGACACCCAGCTCGTGGCCCGTATCGCGCGGCGCGCGCGGGCCGGGCGGCTGCCGGTGCTCGGGTCGGGCGCGGCGCTCGTCGACACCGTCTACCTCGACAACGCCGTCGATGCGCTCGTCGCCGCGCTGGACCGGGTGGAGGCGGCGCGCGGGCTCGCGCTCGTCGTGACGAACGGCGAGCCCCGGCCGATCGCCGAGATCCTCACCGGCTGGGCCCGCGCGGCCGGTGCCGTCGGGCCGTCGCGGCGGGTACCGGCTCCGCTGGCGTTGGCCGCCGGCAGCGCCGTCGACGTGGTGACGGCGGCCCGGCTCCGGCTCGGGCACGACCTCGAGACCGACCCGCCGCTGACCCGCTTTCTCGCCGAGCAACTCTCGACCGCGCACTGGTTCGACCAGCGGCGCACCCGCGACGTGCTCGGCTGGGCACCGCGGGTCGGCCTCGACGAGGGCTTCGCGCGGCTCGCCGCGCACTACGCCCAGCACCCGCTGCCGTAGCCGGCCACCCCGGGCGGCAACGGGATTCGCGGCGCCTGTTCGCGCCCCGTGCGGGTCGCCGCGCGGGTTGCTGCGGCGATGACGTGCGGAGGTCGTGCCGATGCCGTGCCGATGCCGGGCGGACGTCGCGCGGCTTTCGTGGGGATGCCGCGGCGACGAGCCCGGCATAGGCTGGTGCAGATCCCCGCGCGCGTCCTGACCAGCGGCGCCCGCCCGCGCACCTTGCTCAAGGCTTCGGCGAGTTCGACGGTGCGCCACCACAACTCCCGACCCATCCGCCGCGCGCCCGCGCGCGCCCGCACGCCTGAAGGACTCCTTGTGACCCAGCAGAACCAGCACGCCGACCTGTCCGCGATCCCCGGCCAGAGCCAGGACTGGCCCGGCACCGTCTCCGACCTCGACCCGCAGCCCGACCACGGCGAGAACTGGTCGGCGCGTGGACGGCTCACCGACAAGAAGGCGCTCATCACCGGCGCCGACTCCGGCATCGGGCGCGCGGTCGCCGCGATCTTCGCCGCGGAGGGCGCCGACGTCGCGATCGCCTACCTGCCCGAGGAGGAGCAGGACGCGCAGGAGACGAAGCGGCTGGTCGAGGCCGCGGGCCGCCGGTGCGTGCTGCTGCCCGGCGACCTGCGCACGGCGCAGGCGAACATCGACGCGGCCACGAGCGCGGTCGAGCAGCTCGGCGGTCTCGACGTGCTCGTGCCGAACGCCGCCTACCAGATGACGCACGACCACCTGAGCGACTTTCCCGACGAGCAGATCGAACGCACCTACGCGACCAACGTGTTCTCGCCGTTCTGGCTGGTCAAGCACCTGTCGAAGGAGCTCAGCGATGGCGGCAGCGTCATCATCACCACCTCCGTGCAGGCGGTGAACCCCTCCGAGCACCTGCTCGACTACGCCTCGACGAAGGCGGCGCTGAACAACCTCGTCGTCAATCTGGCCGCCGAGCTCGGGCCCGACGGGATCCGCGTCAACGGCGTGGCGCCGGGCCCGATCTGGACGCCGCTCATCCCGGCGACGATGGCCGCGGAGAAGGTCGAGGGCTTCGGCTCCGACACCCCGCTCGGGCGGGCCGGCCAGCCCGTCGAGGTCGCGGCCGCCTACGTCTTCCTCGCCTCCGACGAGGCCAGCTACGTCTCCGGCACGATCCTCGGCGTCACCGGCGGCAAGGCCGTCTTCTGAGGCGGTGCCGTGGGTGTCGCGGGGCGAGCGGTCGCGTTCACTGGAGGCGGTCACGGCCAGGTGGCGATCCCGGCGCCGCGGGCGACGGCCTGGACGGCGCTCAGCCGGCGGCCACGAGGCCGACGGCGACGGCGCAGAACAGCAGGCCCAATCCCTGCACCGCGTCGACGCGTTCGCGCAGGATCGCCGCGGCGAGCAGGATCGTCACGGCCGGGTACAGGGCGGTCAGCACGGCCGCGACCGTCATCGTGCCCGACTGGGTGGCGAACAGGTAGGTGAGGTTCGCGCCGGCGCTCATGACGCCGGCGGCGAGCCCGCCGACCCCGGCGGCGCCGCGCGCCACCCAGCGGGTGCGGGTGGCAACCGCGAAGGCGACGAGCGCGAGGAGCGCCACGAGCTGGCAGAGGGCGACCGGGGTCAGGCCCGCTTCGCGGGGCACCCGGCCGAGGGCGACGAACAGCACGCCGAAGCCCAACCCCGCCACCACGGCATCGCGCAGCGCGGAGGCGTCGCGGGCGCGCGAGTCGGCGCCGCCCGCCTCCGAGGTGTCGGCGGCCCGCGAGACGCACCAGATGCCGGGCAGAGCCGCGGCGATCCCGGCCCAGGTCAGCGGGCTCGGCCGCTCCCCGAAGAGCAGCCCGGCGGCCACCGGCACGAGGGCGACCCCGACGGCCGACACGGGCGCGACGACCGACACCCGACCGGTGGCGAACCCGCGGTAGAGGAACGCGGTGCCGACGGCGTTGCCGATGCCGCCCACCGCACCCCACGTGAAGTCGACGAGGCGCGGGGACCCCGTCGTCGCCGCCCATGCGGCCAGCGCGACGACGACGAGCGACGCCAGCTGGCACGCGGCCGCCACCGCCCAGGCGTTGCTGCGGCGCGCGGAGACCCCGGCCACGAAATCCGACGCCCCGTAGGCCAGCGCCGAGGTCAGCGCAAGAGTCACCGCGATCACGAGGCGCCAGTATGCCCGGCCCCGCCCGCAGCCCCGGCACCCGGCTCAACAGGCGGCCGGGGCCGTCTCCAAAGCCCGGGTGGCCCGGCGGCACGCGTCGCAGCCGCAACACTCCTGCGCGTGCATCGTGCCCGCGTTCCGCACCGATCCCGGTGCCCACAGCGGCTCCGGCACGGAGCCGGGGTGAGTCCACGTCGGCTCCAGCACCGGCTCCGGGTCGATGTCCGCCTGCGCGCCGGCCGCGCGGCAACAGTCGCAGCGCACGTAGCCGCTGTCTCGGGGTCGGTGCCACTGCTCGCGATGGCCGCAGCGGCGGCAGCGGTGCACGAGCACGCTCACGAGGCCGTGGCCCGGGCCGGCGCGATCGGCATGAGGAGGGTCCACGCGGTGGACGCGACCGGGCCTGCGGCGGAGGCCGGGCACAGCGAAAGCGGCGCGAGAGGGCCGTCCAGTGCGAGGGTCAGCCGCTCGCCGGGCATCGCCCCGATGGCCTGCAGGAGGAACTCCCGATCGAATTCGGCGCCACCACCGCGACCGTCGAGGCTCTCGGGCAGGCGCACGACGTCGCGCCCCCGCACGCGCCGGCCGTCCAGGCCCGCCACCAGGGCGGCCAGCTCGTCGGCGTCCAGCGCTGCGCCGCCGGACACGCCCGGAACCAGGCGGTCGACGTCCGGGTAGTCGCCGGGGATGAGTTCCAGCCCGTGGCGACAGCCGTCGGCCACCGCCTCCAGCCGCGTCGCAAGCCCGCCGCCGTCCCGACCGACCGGACGCAGCGAGGCGACCGCCGCCCCGTCGAGCGCCGCGAACGTCTCGGCGATCTCGTCGGCGGCCGCCAGGGGCAGCACCACCTCCCAGGAGCCGGTCGTGGCGCCGGGCAGCCGGCGCACCGCGAGCCGGTAACGGTCGGTCGCCGCGACCCGCACACCGCCGGCGCCGGCGCGCACCGCGATCCCGCCGAGCACCTCGACGTCGCGGCCGTCGCCGGCCGCGAAGCGCACCGACCGCACCGCCGCGGCGAGGGCGGCGGCCCCGACCTCGACCGGCGCGTCGACCGGTTCCAGGGTCCGCAGCACGCGATCGGTCTCCGCACGCGCGTTCCGGGCCGCGGCCTCGAGACGCTCGACGTGGGCCTCCACCAGGTCACGCACCGTCCGCGGATCGTGCAGGTGCTCCACGACGAGCGCCATCGCCTCGATCGGCATGTCCACGCGGCGCAGGCTCGCGAGCACCCGGGCGGTCGCGACCTGACTCGGGGCGTACCGCCGGTAGCCCGAGCGGGGGTCGACGACCGCGGGCACGAGCAGGCCGACGCGTTCGTAGTAGCGCAGCGCGGTGGCGGTGAGCCCGGAGCGCTGAGCCAGCTGACCGATCCGCAGTTCAGGCTCGTCCATGGGGTCCACGGTGAACCCTCCACCAGGTGCAGGGTCAAGCCGTGGGCAGGTCAGCCCGTGACCGGGCGGCCGTCGACGAGGCGGTAGCGCACGAAGGCGGGCACGGCCAGGGCCGCGGCGACGGTGCCGACGACGACGAGGAGGCCGCCGCCCGCGGAGGCGACCGCGGTGCCGACGGCCGCGGCCGCCGCGCCGTGCGCGACGTCGGCGACCCGCGGGCCGCCCGCGACGACGACGATGAACACGCCCTGCAGCCGCCCGCGCATCGCGTCGGTGGCGGCGGTCTGCAGCATGCTCGTGCGGAACGCGGCGGAGATCATGTCGGCGGCGCCGCCGAGCGCGAGCATGCCTGCGGCGAGGACGAGCAGCGGGGTCGACGGGCCGCGCGCGAGGCCGACGGCCACGCCGAAGCCGGTCATCGCCAGCCCCCACACGAGGATCGCCGCGATGACCGCCAGGCCTTGGCGCTGCACCCGCGACACCCAGCCGGAGAACACGCCGCCGAGCACCGCGCCGGCCGGGATCGCGGCGAACAGGATCGCGAACGCGAGACCGCCCTCGACCGGACCGCCGAACGACTCGTGCGCGATCTGCGGGAACAGCGCCCGCGGCATCCCGAAGACCATCGCGATGACGTCGACGACGAAGCTCATGAGCAGCACCGGCTGCGTGCGCAGGTACGCCAGGCCGTCGACGACCGAGCGCAACCCCGGCGTCGCGCGCCCCGGCCCCTCCACCGGCAGCCGCGGCAGCCGGATCACCGCCCACAGCGTCGCGAGCAGGCAGAACGAGTCGATGAGGTAGAGCCACGCGAGCCCGAACACCGGGATGAGCGCGCCCGCCACGAGCGGTCCGGCGATGCCGCCGGCCTGCATGACGGTCATGTTCAGCGAGTTGCCGGCGGGCAGCTGGTCGAAGGGCAGCAGCTTGGGCAGCACGGCGCTGCGGGTCGGCTGGTTGATCGCGAAGAACGCCTGCTGCACGGAGAACAGCCCGAGCAGCGTCCACACGGTGCCGAGCCCGAACGCGGCCTGCGCCCAGAACAGCACGCTCGTGACGATGATCCCCAGCGTCGTGATGACGAGCAGCGTGCGCCGGTCCATCGCGTCGGCCAGCGCCCCACCCCACAGCCCGAACACGACGAGGGGCACCAGCCCGAAGACCCCGGTGAGGCCGACGTAGGCCGAGGAGCCCGTCTCCGCGTAGATCTGGGCGGGTACCGCGACGATCGTCAGCTGGGCGCCGATGACCGTGACGATGTTGGCGAGCCAGAGCCGGCGGAAGTGCGGGTTGCGCAGCGGCCGGGTGTCGGCCAGCACGGCCCGGATGGATGCCACCGCTCCCCTCTCGTCCGACTCGCCCGCGATGGGCCGGGGGCAGCCTACGACGCGCCGGTCCCACACGTCCGACCCGGTGCCGGCGGTGCGAGGATTTCGGGATGGACTTCGAGGGCGCGATCGACGAGCTGTACACCGCGCCGCTCGACCGGTTCGTCGACCTGCGCAAGGAGTTGTCGCAGCGGGCGAAGGAGGCCGGCGACTGGCAGCTGAGCATCCTCGTGCTGCCGCTGCGCAAGCCGACGGTGGCCGCCTGGGCCATCAATCACGCCGTGCGCAGCGACCCGAGCGATCTGAGCGAGTTCCTGCGTTTCGCGCAGGACATGCGCGACGCGCAGACCGCCCTCGACGGTGACGCGATGCGGGCGCTGAGCGCCGAGCGCGAAGGCGTGCTGAGCCGGGTCGAGGCGCGGGTGCGCGAGCGCGCGGCGGAGGCGGGTCAGCCGCTGTCCGCGGCGGTGCTCGAGGAGGTGCGCGCCAGCCTCATCGCCGCGATCGCCGACCCCCGCGCGCAGGAGGCGCTCGTCTGCGGCTGCCTGACCAAGCCGCTGTCGTACGCCGGGCTCGGCGAGGTCGACGTGCGCCAGTCGGTGGCCGCCAACTCTGCGATCAGCGCCCCGCCGCGTCCTCCGAAGGCGCCGCCGCCGGGGCTGCGGGACGCCTCCGAGAAGCGCCGCAAGACCCGAGGCCGGGGGAAGACCCGGGGCAAGGCCGCGGCGAAAGCCGAGCAACCGGCTCCGCCGCCGGTCGAGGAGCCGGTGGACCCCTCGGTGCCGGAACCGAGCATGGCCGCGCGGGCGCGGCGGCGCGAACGGGAGGAGGCGCGGCGCAAGCAGATCGAGGCGGTCCGGGACCGGCTCACGGCGGCCGAACGTGACGTGACGGCAGCGGAGTTGGAGGTCGCCGAGGCCGAACAGGCCGCGCAGCGCGCGCAGGCCCGGGTCGCCGAGCTCGAGCGGCTCCTGGAGCGCACCCGCGACGACGCGCGCCGGGCCCGCGAGGCCTGCGGCGAGGCGGAGCGGGAGCGCGATCGGGCGGGCGCCGCCCGCGACGAGGTGCGCGCCGAGCTGAGCGCCCTGGAGCCGTGAGCGGTCAGCCGATCTGCTCGAGCACGCGGGCCACGCCGTCGTCGTCGTTGCCGCCGCACACCTCGTCGGCGCTCTCGCGCACCTGCTCGTGTCCGCTGCCCATGGCGAAGGAGCGCCCGGCCCAGGCCAGCATCGGCAGGTCGTTGGGCATGTCGCCGAAGGCCCAGACGTCGGCGGCGTCGATGCGGCGCTGCGAGCACCAGCGGGCCAGGGCGGTCGCCTTCGTCACGCCGGGTGGACCGATCTCGGCGAGGCCACCGGCGCCGGAGTAGGCGACGATGCCGCGATCGCCGACGAGCGCGGCGACGCCCTCGATGAATTCGAGGTCGGGCACGGCCGGGTCGCGGGCGAGCAGCTTGCCGACGACGCCGCGCACCGACTCGATCGGGCCGTGGTCGATCGCCGGGTCGTCGTGGGCGTGCGGCGGCAGCATCGGGGAGGTGTAGGAGCGGTCCAGGTGCATGCCCTCCGGGCGCTCGGCGGCGAACCCGACGCTCGGGTAGTGCGCGCGCACGTCGGCGACGATGGCGCGCAGCGACGGGTGCGCGATGCCGATGGCCTCGACGACGCGGCGCTGTGCGACCTCGTAGACGAAGGCGCCGTTGGCGCAGATGACGACACCGTGGCCGCCGACGTGATCGGCCAGCGGGTCGATCCAGCGCGGCGGGCGGGCGGTGACGAAGACCGTCTCGATGCCGAGGTCCCACATGCGGTGCAGCGCGGCGCGGGTGCGGGCGGTGACCGCCCCGCGCGGGTCGAGCAGCGTGCCGTCGAGGTCGGTCGCCACGACGCGGGGCCGTGGCGCGCGACGTCGAGGCTGCGGGGGCATGCGCCCAGCCTAAGGACCCGACCGCGCACCCCGCCCGGCCCGCCACACGCTCCCGCGGGGTCGCAGCTCCGCTCGGAATTCGCCAAATCGACGATCTCGATCTCGGCCGCTCGACATAGACACCCCCCTGACCTGCGGTTTCGGTGATCTCGACGCGCTGACCACCGCATCGGGGTTGTCGATTTGGCGATACCCCGGCGCAGGCTTCGGCGCGCAGGGGGATGAACGCGGAAGATCGCAGCCGCACGTCGGCGCACGAGGGCGCACGGGGGCGCTGTTCGGGCCGGCGTGGCACGATGCCCGGATGGAGCCCGCCGAGGAAGCCGTGCCCACCCCTGACCTGTCGCCCGCCGAGCGCGCGCACGTGCGCCGGGCGGTCGACCTGGCCCGCGCCGCACTGGAATCGGGCGACGAGCCGTTCGGTTCGGTGCTCGTCGACGCGGACGGGCAGGTGCGCTTCGAGGACCACAACCACGTCGCCGGAGGCGACGCCACCCAGCACCCCGAATTCGCGGCCGCGCGCTGGGCGGCCACACACCTCGGCCCCGACCAGCGGCGGGCCGCCACCGTCTACACCTCCGGGGAGCACTGCCCGATGTGCGCCGCGGCGCACGCGTGGGTGGGCCTCGGCCGGATCGTCTACGCCACCTCCAGCGAACAGCTCACCGCCTGGCACCGGGAGTGGGGCGTGCCGCCCGGCCCCGTCGCGCCGCTGCCCATCCAGCAGATCGCCCCCGACCTCGACGTCGTCGGCCCCGTGCCCGAATTCGTCGACGAGGTCCGCGGCCTTCAGGCCCGCGCCCGCAGTCAGGACCGGTCCTAGGCACCGACGGCTGAGCAACCGTCTGCCGCCCGAGCCTCCGGGCCGCCCAGGCCGAGATGCCGACGCGCCCAGAGGCCGAGCGCGGGCGGCCCGGATAATCTGCCCCAATGGTCCGGATCCTTGCCGTGGCGGACGAGACCAGCGAGCGGCTGTGGAATGCGCGCGTGCGCGAGTTGCGTCCCGACCTGGTGGTCAGCGCCGGTGACCTGCCGTGGGACTACCTGGAGTTCCTCGCCTCCGCGCTCGACGCGCCGCTGCTGTTCGTGCCCGGAAACCACGACCCCGCGCGTTCACCGGCTCGGGCCGCGCGCTCGGGCCTGCACCTGCACGCCGGGATGCCGGTGCCCGACCCTCGGCCGCGCGGCGGCGTCGACATCGACGGACGCGTCGTCGACGCGGCCGGGCTGCGCGTGGCCGGGCTCGGCGGCTGCGTGCGCTACCGGCCCGGCCCCCACCAGTACTCGCAGGACCAATACCGCTGGAATGCGATGCGGCTCGCGCGCCGCGTCGAGCGCGCAACCCGGCTGGACCGCGCGAGTCGGGTGCGCCGAACGGGCCCGGTCGGGCGGGCGGACCGCGACCGCCCGGGCCTCGATCTGCTGCTCACCCACGCACCCCCGCGGCACTGCGGCGACGAGGAGGACCGGGCCCACCAGGGGATCGAGGCCCTGCCCGGCCTCATCGATCGGCTGCAGCCCGCGGTGCACGTCCACGGGCACATCCACCCGCACGGCCGACCCCGACCCGACCGGCGATTGGGCCGCACGATCGTCCGCAACGTCGTCCCGTTCGCCGTCTTCGAACTGACGCGTCACGGGCGCGTCGACCAGCCATAAGGAGACGGGCATGCCGATGGACAGCGGATCACCGCGCGCCGACGCCGAGGCCGACTTCCTGCGCGTGCGGCGTCAGCAGCGGATGGCCAGCCTCGGCCACCGCCTCACGGGCCGCGACGGCCGCGCGTTGTCGCTGTCGGAGGTGCTGGACGCCCTCGGCCACCGCGGCGAACGCGCGATCGGCGTGCAGGTCATCGGCCTCGACAAGATCGTCGGCTCGGTCGACAAGGTGCGCGACTTCGACCCCGAGTTCCGACCGACCTCCGGACGCAGCCGGTTTCGCTGGGAGCGCATCGCGGAGGCGGTCCGCCGCGGCCAGGCGCTGCCGCCGATCGACGTGTACCGGGTCGGCGACCAGTACTTCGTGCGCGACGGTCACCACCGCGTCTCGGTGCTGCGCGCCCTCGGTGAGACGGTCGTCGACGCGGAGGTGACCGTCGTCGCCACCGCCATCGAACCCCCACCGATCGGAGGCCGACGCGACCTGGCCGCCGCGGAGCTACACCGGATCTTCCTCGAGCGGGTTCCGCTGGACCGGCTGGCCCGGCGCGAGGTCGTGTGCGCCGACGCCTGGAACTACCCGGGCCTCGCCGAGATGGTCGAGGCCTGGTCGGCCCGCCTGATGTTCCGCGAGCAGACGGTGCTGACCGCCTCACACGCCGCGTGCCGGTGGTACGCCGAGGAGTTCACCCCGGTCGTCACGATGCTGCGCGACATCGGGCTCGTCGATCCCGACGAGGGCGACGGCGACGCCTACCTGCGCGCCGCGCACCAGCGCTACTCGCTCGTGCGGGCCCACGTGTGGACCGAGGAGGTGTTCGACGGCCTGCGCGACGCACGCTGAGGCGGCCGGTCACCAGCCCTCGACGTCACACCCGTCCGTCCCAGCCGGTCTCGAGGGCGAGCCGGGCCCCGACCGTCCACGCCTGCACGCGGTTGGCGACCTCGATCGGCCGCACCCTCGGTCCAACCCTCGGTCGCGCCCGGTCTCGGTCGACGGCGTACAGCTCCGGGTACCGGCCCAGCTGGTCGAGCGCCCGCAGCACCCCGCCACGCACGCGGTCGGCGGCGTCGAGAGCGCCCACGCGCCGCAGCCCACCCCACGCGAGCCACGAGTCGAACGGCCAGATCGCGCCGCGATGGTAGCCGTCGACGCGGAACGCCGGATGCGTCGCGGCCAGCGTGCGCACGCCGAACGGCGTCAGCACGTCATCGCGGGTGAGTCGCGCGACGGCCCGGTCGGTGCTCGGTGCGTCGAGGGCGCCCGCCCACAGCAGCCAGCCCAGCTGCGACCCCGCCCCGGAGACGGGCCGGTCGACGCCGTCGAGCGCGAGCACCTCGGGCGTGAACACCCGTTGCACGCGCGCCCGCAACTGCGCAGCGCGCTGGGACCAGCCCCGCGCCCCAGGACCATCGAGGCGCGTCAGCGCGTCGAGCGCCGCGATCGCGACGGCCTGTGAGTCGGCGTCGGCCAGCGGCGCGGTCGGCATCGAGCCGTCGGGGCGCACGATCCCGCCGCCGTTGGCGTCGCGCGCGGGGTCGAGGCTGTCGCGCCAGCCCTGCTGGGCCAGCCCACCCGGAAAGCGTCGCGGCCCGCAGCGCACGAAGCCGCCGCCGGCGCGCAGCGTGCCGTCGAGCCACCGCGCCGCGGCGGCGCGGGCCGGCGCCAGGTCGCGCTGCAGGGCGGCGTCACCGGTTGCGTCGAGCACGACGAGAAACCACGACGTGGCGTCGGAGCTGCCGTAGTACCGGATGCCACCGTCGCGCACCGGCCAACCGAGTTCCATGAGCGCGGGCGGCGCCACCGGCCGGTACTCGTGGATGATCCGGCCCGGGGCCTCCTCGGTCTCGGGGTCGTCGACGCGACCCTGCAGGGCGGCCAGCGCCCGCAGCGTGGCGGCCGCGATCCCGGGTCGCTCCCGCAGCGCCTGCAGCGCGACGATCAGCGCGTCGCGCCCGAAGAGCGCGTGGAAGCGACCCGGGTCGCCCGGCTCCGTCGGTGGGGCGGAGGCGTAGACCCACCCGTCTGGCGAGGTCAGGGCGTCGAGGTCGGCGACGACGTCGCTCAGCGCTCGCCCGCCGAATCCGCCGAATCCGCAGTGCCCACCGAGTCCGCCGAGCCGCGTGATGCGTGCGCCCGCGAATCGCCGCCCGACTCACGGGCCAGATCGCTGGTCAGGCTCGCTCCCGACGAGGCGTCGAAGACCTGCAGCTTTCCGGTGTCGAACCACAGCTCGGCCTGCTGACCCTGCTGCACGTGCGCAGAGGGGTCGAGCCGGGCCGTGACCTGCAGTCCGTCGGAGTGCATGTCGTTGCCGGTGTCCTTGGCCAGGTCGTCGAGGTCGCTGGAGCCGCTCAACTCGCCCTGCAGCCCGAAGTAGGCGTACAGGTCCGAGCCCATCGATTCGACGAGGTCGATCGGGGCCTGGAAGCGGGCGCCCGGCTTGTCGCCGACGAGTCGAGGGTCTTCGAAGTGCTCGGGGCGAACACCGAGCACGACGTCGCCGTCGGAGCGACCCGCCTCCAGGGCGCGGCGCAGGTGGTCGGGGATCTCGAACTCGCCGAGCGGGCTGGAGATGCGTCCATTGCCGAGTCGCGCCGGGATGAAGTTCATCGACGGGGAGCCGATGAAGCCGGCGACGAACAGGTTGCTCGGGTGGTCGTAGAGCTCTTGCGGCGAGCCGACCTGCTGCACGACGCCGCCGCGCATGACGACCACCCGGTCACCCAGCGTCATCGCCTCGGTCTGGTCGTGGGTGACGTAGAGCGTCGTCGTGCCGAGGGATTTCTGGATGCGCGAGACCTGGGTGCGCATCTGCACGCGCAGCTTGGCGTCGAGGTTGCTCAGCGGCTCGTCCATGAGGAACGCCTTGGGTTGACGCACGATCGCGCGCCCCATCGCCACGCGCTGGCGCTGGCCGCCGGACAGGTTCGAGGGGCGTCGGTCGAGGTGCTGGGTGAGTTCCAGCATCTGCGCCGCCTGCTCGACCTTCTCCCGGATCGTCGCCTTGTTCTCGCCCGCGAGCTTCAACGGGAAGCCCATGTTCTCGGCGACCGTCATGTGCGGGTACAGCGCGTAGGACTGGAAGACCATCGCGATGTCGCGGTCCTTGGGCGCCTTGTCGTTGACGATCTCGCCGTCGATGCGCAGTTCGCCCTGGGTGATGTCCTCCAGGCCCGCGACCATGTTCAGCGTCGTCGACTTTCCGCAGCCCGAGGGTCCGACGAGGATGATGAACTCCCCGTCGTCGATGTGCAGGTTGAAGTCGTCGACGGCGAGGGCGCCGTCGGGGTACCGCTTGACCACGTGCTCGAGCACGATCTCGGCCATGTTCTGCTCCTTCGAAAGAATGTGGGTCGGGGCTGATCGGGAAGGTCAGCCCTTGACGGCGCCGGAAGTCAGTCCGGCCACGATGCGCCGCTGGAACAGCAGCACGAAGATGACGATCGGAATGGTGATGACGACGGCGGCCGCGGCGATCGGCCCGGTGGGCTTCTCGAACGTCGTCGCGCCCTGGAAATACGACATCGCGGCGGGCACCGTGCGGGCCGCGGAGGTCGACGTCAGCGAGAGCGCGAACAGGAAGTCGTTCCAGCAGGAGATGAACACGAGAATCGCCGTGGTGAAGACGCCCGGCATCGCCAGCGGTGCGATGACCTGCCGGAACGCCTGGAACGGCGTGGCTCCGTCCATCTTCGCGGCCTTCTCCAGCTCCCACGGGATCTCGCGGAAGAACGCCGACATCGTGTAGATGCCCAGCGGCAGGGCGAAGGTGATGTACGGAATGATGAGGCCGAGCCAGGTGTCGAAGAGCCCGATCGCCGTCTCGATCCGGAACAGCGGGGTGACCAGGGCGATCTGCGGGAACATCGAGATCATCAGCGACAACCCGACGATGAGGCCCTTGCCGGGAAAGTCCAGCCGCGCGATCGCGTAGGCCGCGAACATCGCCAGCAGAATCGCCAGGAACGTCGAGATGATGCAGATCCCGATCGAGTTGATGAGCGCGCGGGTGAAGTCGTTGTTGGCGAAGATCTGCTGGTACGACGCCCACGTGATCGAGCGGGGGAAGAAGTTGCCGTCGTTGAGGGAGCCGGCGTCCTTCAACGACAGCGACACGATCCAGATGACCGGGACGAAGGCGTAGAGCAGGACGACCGCGTTGACGCCCACCCACATCCACTTACGACGCGTGGTTTCTTGCTGCATGACTTACCGCCTCCCGTCGTCGTTCGCGCCGGGTGCGGCGGCGCCGAAGAGCTTGACGAAGATGAACGCGATGATCGCGATGGTGAGGAAGATCAGCACCGACATCGCCGATCCGATCCCCAGGTTCAATCCTCGGATGAGGTTGTTGTAGGCGACGATCGAGACCGAACTCGTCTCGTTCGCGCCCGAGGTGAGCACGTAGATGTTGTCGAAGACGCGGAAGGCGTCGAGGGTGCGGAAGAGCACCGCGACGAGGATCGACGGTTTGATGAGCGGCACCGTGATCTGCCAGAACCGCTGCCACGACGACCCGCCGTCCATCGCGGCCGCCTTGTGCAGGTCTTCTGGCACAAGTGCCAGGCCGGCCATGAGCAGCAGCGCCATGAACGGCACGGTCTTCCACACCTCGGCCAGGATGATGATCCAGACCGAGCTCCACTTGTCGGTCAGCGGCGCGGACGCCCCCGCGAGCCAGCCGAGGTTCTGCGTCCACGCGAACCGCCATGAGAACGCGGCGACGACGGTGACGATGGCGTACGGCACGAGGGCCGACGTGCGAACGAGCCCGCGACCGACGAGCGTGCGGTGCATGACGATCGCCAGCAGCATGCCGAAGATCAGCTCGAAGATGACGCCGAAGACCGTGTAGAAGACCGTGATGCCGAAGGCCTGCCACCAGATCGGGTTGGTGAGCACCGTGATGTAGTTGGCGAGCCCGATGAACTCGTTCTGATCGGGCACGCGCATGTCGGCGCGCTGCAGCGAGAGCCAGATCGCGTAGACGATCGGGTAGGCGGTGACGGCGAGCATGACGATCACCGCCGGGGCGACGAGCATGAGGCCGAGTCGGCGCTCGGCGCGCTTGCCCTCGCTGGCCCGGCGGCGCGCGATCGCGGTGCCCTCGTCGACGTCGTGCGGCGACGCGTTCGTCGATGCGGCCGAATCCTGGGGCCGCTTGGCCTGTGTGCTCACGGCAGGATCCCCTTTCCGTCGATGGCGTTCTGGATCGACTCGTTCAGCGTCTGCGCGTCCTGCTGCGGGTTGATCTCCGAGGGCGGCGAGAGCGTGTACGACACGGTCGTGGAGATGTTCTGGTACACGGGAGTCGGTGGCCGCGGCACCGCGTGCTGCAGCTCCTCGAGCATCACGTCACCCATCGGGTAGGCCTCGCGGAACTGCGCGTTGGAGCGGTACAGCTCCTCGAGCACCGGCGCGTCACCGGCGTCCAAGGCGGCCTGCAGCTGATGCTCGGGGCTGCGCAGGCACATCGCGGCCTCGTAGGACTCCGCCGGGTGGGTGCTGAATGTACTGACCGCGTAGTTCATCCCGCCGAGGGTGACGCGGGGCACGTCACCCCGGTTGACGACCGGGAACGTCGTGTACCCCAGGTCGTCCGCGATCTGCTGCGCGCGCGGGTTGGTCTCGGCGGCCGACCGCATGGCCGACAGCACGTACGGCCAGTTGACGGAGAAGGCCGAGCGCCCCGCCTCCAGGTCGGCGAAGACCTCCGGCTCCTGGGCGTTGGACAGCGACGGGCTCGTCACCCCTGAGGTGGCGAGCTTCTTGAGCAGCGTCAGCGCCTGCACGGCCTTGTCGTTCACCGTCGCCTGCGTGCTGTCCTCGTTGACGAACGTCGCGCCGTAGGCGTTGAAGAAGTTGTTGACGTTGACGACGTAACCCTCGTACTGGGAGGCGGTCAGGCCGATCTCGTACGGCTTGCCCTCGGCCTTGAGCTGCTGGGCCATCTGGATCATCTCGTCCCAGGTCTCCGGCGGCTTCGGCACCAGCGACTTGCGGTACCAGAGGATCTGCACGTTGGTGTGCTTCGGGATCCCGTACTGCACGTCCTTCCACGTGGCGGTGGCGATCTGCGGCGTCAGCACACCCTCGTTGGCCTGCGCCTTCTGCGTCTCGCTCAGCGGGCGGATCCAGTCGGCCTCGGCGAACTCGGCCGTCCACGTCACGTCCATGCCGAGCAGGTCCATGCCCGTGTCCCGGGCCGCGAGCCGGCGCACCAGCTGTTCGCGCTGGGAGTCGGCGTCGCTGGGCAGCAGGTTGCCGACGATCGTGTACCTGCCGGCGGCCGCCTGATTGCACTGGGCGATGATCTTGTCGAACCCCACGGACGACGTGCCGCCGTACAGGTTGATGACCGTGCCCTGCGGGGCTGACGAACAGGCCGCGAGACCGGCTGTCACGATCGCCCCGACGAGGGGAACGGCGAGCCGCCTCCCCCGTCGGATTCGGCGCGCTGTCCGCGCGCGGGAACCAGGTCGATGAATCCCCATGTGCCCTCCTTTGGGCCTGCCGGTGGTGGCATCGCACGGCAGTTCGTGGCGATGGCCCATAGTGGGGCCTGCGGGCACGCGCTGTCGCGCGGTGACGAGCGAATGGGCTAAATGTCACTCTCGCGTGACCTGCCGCGCCCCCTGCCGGGCCGGGGGGAGCCGGGTCGAGCCGGTCGAGCCGTTCGGTCGCGTCGACCGCGACGACCTAGCCTGAGGTGATGGACAGCGACGACCGCCGCGACCCTGAACGACCTGACCCGGCGGACGTGCCGCCGGTGCCACCACCGCCTCCGTCCGCCGGGCCGGCCCGCACCCCTGGGCCCGCGCGCACGGGGCCCCCGCCGCTCCCCGAACCCGGCGCGATCGCGCCCCGGCGCGTCCCGACGGCCACGGCGGCCGAGCTCTGCTGGGCCGTGCTGGCGATGCTGCTGGCCGGAGTCGGTGGCGTGGCCGTCGTGTTCGGCGTGCTGAGGGTCACCGACACCGGCTGGTGGACGCTGCTCATGCTGCCGGGGTCGGCGCTCGTGGCGGCCGCGGTGCTGTGGTGGCCGCTGCGGCACCGGCGCCGCTGGACGTGGGCCGACGTCGGGTTCGTGCGGATGCACCGGCCCGGGCACCTGCTGTGGGAGATTCCGCTGACGTTCCTCGTCGGCCTCGTCGGCGCGGCCGGGCTCGGCACGCTGCTCGGCGTCGTGCCCGACGAGGCGCAGGCGAACCAGGCCTCGACGGTGCGCGACGCCCTCGACGCCCCGGTGTGGCTCGGCGTGCTCACCGTGGCCTGCCTCGTCGTCGTCTGGCCGCTGCTCGAGGAGATCATCTTCCGGCGCATCCTGCTCGGCGCGCTGAGCGCCTGGCTGCCGATCGGCCTCGCGGTCGTGCTCGCGGCGGTGATCTTCGCGGCCGTCCACGTGCTGCTACCCGCCATGCTCTACGTCATCTGGCTCGGCCTGGGCGCCTGCCTGCTCTACCTGCGGCATCGCTCGCTGTGGGCGCCGTTCATCCTGCACATGATCAACAACGCGATGGCCACCTCGGTCACCCTCGCGCTGCTCACGCAGTGACGGCGACGTAGCGAGACGAAGCCCCCGGCAGGTCGCACCTGCCGGGGGCTTCGTGAACTCGGAACCGTCAGTTCTTGGCGGCCGCGTCCTCGCGGGCGTCGCGCTCCTTGGCCCGCTCGAGGGCCCGCTTGCGGTCCTCCTCGCTCTGCTGCGCGATGCGGGAGGCCTCCTCCTCGTTGCGGGTCAGGCACTCGCTGGTCTCCGGGTCGAAGACGTGCATGAGCGCCGGGTCGAACACCAGCTCGGCCTCGTCGCCCTCGCGCACCCGGGAGCGGGCGTCGAGGTTGACGATCATCTGGGTGCGCATGCCTTCGCCGTCGAGCTCGCGGTCGAGCTCGTCGAGCTTGGACTGCACCGCGGGGTCCGTCTCGTACGGGATGTAGGCGTACTGCTCGTTGCCCAGCCACTCCGTCTGGTCGACCGTGGCGGTGAAGCGCACCGCGTTGCCGGGCAGGCTGTCTCCGAGCGAGGCGTCCTTGAGGTACTCGGGCCGGATGCCGACGACCGCCATGTCGCCCTTGAGCCGGTCGACGATCGACTGGTCGACCTGCACGTCGACGAACGGCAGGTGCAGCGTGTTGCCCTCGACGTGCGCCGGGAGGAAGTTCATCGGCGGGGAGCCGATGAAGCCCGCGACGAACAGGTTGACGGGCTGTTCGTACAGCTCCCGCGGCGAGGCGATCTGCTGCAGCACGCCCTTCTTCAGCACCGCGACCCGGTCGCCGAGGGTCATCGCCTCGGTCTGGTCGTGGGTGACGTAGATCGTCGTGATGCCCATGCGGCGCTGCATCCGCGCGATCTCCGTGCGCATCTGGCCGCGCAGCTTGGCGTCGAGGTTCGACAGCGGCTCGTCGAACAGGAACGCGTCGGCGTCCCGCACGATCGCCCGGCCCATCGCCACCCGCTGGCGCTGGCCACCGGAGAGGTTGCCCGGCTTGCGCTCCAGGTGCTCGTTGAGCTCGAGCATGTCGGAGGCCTTGTTGACCTTGCTGCGGATCTCCTCGTCGCTGTGCTTGCCCTTGTCGAGGCGCAGCGGGAAGGCGATGTTCTCGAACACGCTCAGGTGCGGGTAGAGCGCGTAGTTCTGGAACACCATCGCGAGGTTGCGGTCGCGCGGGGCGAGGTCGTTGACCCGCTTGCCGTCGATCTCCAGGTCGCCGGAGGTGATGTCCTCGAGGCCGACGACCATGCGCAGCAGCGTCGACTTACCGCAGCCCGACGGGCCGACGAGGATGACGAACTCGCCGTCCTTGATGTCGATCGAGACGTCGTTGACCGCCGGAAAGCCGTCGCCGTATTTCTTGACGATGTTGGTGAGAGTGATCTGTGACATTCGTTCTCCTAGAAGTCAGTCGGCGCGGGCGTCAGCCCTTGACGGCACCGGAGGTCAGACCGGCGACGATGCGCCGCTGGAAGACGAGGACGAGGATGACGACCGGGATCGTCACGACGACGGCGCCGGCCATGATCGCGCCGGTCGGCTGCTCGAACTGCGAGGCGCCCGTGAAGAACGCCAGCGCCGCCGGCACCGTGCGGGCCCGCTCCGAGGTCAGCGAGATCGCGAACACGAAGTCGTTCCACGCCGTGAAGAAGGTGATGATCGCCGTCGTGAACACGCCGGGCGCCGCGAGCGGAACGATCACCTTGCGGAAGGCCTGCCAGCTGGTGGCCCCGTCGACCTGCGCCGCCTGCTCCATCTCCCACGGGATCTGCTGGAAGAACGCCGTCATGATCCAGATCGACAGCGGCAGGGTCAGCGACAGATAGGGCAACACCAGGCCGGGAATCGTGTCGAACAGGCCGATCGCGCGCCACAGGTCGTACAGCGGGGTGACCAGGGAGATGACCGGGAAGAACGACACCGTCAGCGCGGTGCCCAGGATGATCCGCTTACCGGGGAAGTCGAGCCGGCTGATCGCGTAGGCGCAGAACATCGCGAGAATGACCGAGATCAGCGTCGAGACCAGACACACGATGATCGAGTTCATCAGCGCCGGCACGAACAGGTCGCGCGCGCTGCCGACGAAGATCTCGCGGTAGTTCTGCAGCGTCGGCTCTTTCGGCCAGAAGTTGCCGAACATGTTCATGTCCGGCGCGTTCGACTGGCTCGCCGCGTCCTTGAACGACAGCGCCACCATCCACAGCAGCGGAATGACGGTCCAGAGCATGATCGGGATCGAGAGCAGGGCCAGACCCCACTTGACCCTCGGAGACATATTCGCTTCCACGGCTCAGCCCCTTCCGCCGGCCAGGTCGACCTTGAAGCCCCGGATGAACAGCAGGGCGATGAGGACGACACAGAGGAACAAGATGACGGACAGCGCCGAACCCATGCCGATCTCCACGCGGTTGATCGTCGCGTTGTAGGCCAGCACGGACAGTGACGCTGTATCTCGTGCCCCGGCGGTCATGATCTGGATGTTGTCGAAGATCCGGAAGGCGTCGAGCGTGCGGAACAACAGCGCCACCATGACGGCGGCCTTCATGTTCGGCAGCACGACCCGGAACAGCCGCTGCATGAAGGTGGCGCCGTCGACCTTGGCCGCCTCCTCCATCGCGCCGTCGATCTGAGCCAGACCGGCCAGCAGCAGCAGCGACATGAACGGCGTGGTCTTCCAGATCTCCGAGAGGCAGATGATCGCCAGCGCCGACCAGGTGCCGCCGAACCAGTCGTACTCCAGCGGCCAGGCTCCGAACGAGAGCGTGTTCAGCCAGTAGTTCGCGAAGCCCGGGCCCACGCTGAACCCGAAGTACCAGGCGAACGCGGAGACGACCGTGATGATCGAGTACGGGATGAGCACGACGGTGCGCAGCGTCTTTCGCGGAATGACGATGCGGTGCATCGTCATGGCGATGATGAAGCCGAGGATGAGCTCGACGACCACGGTGACCACCGTGATGAACAGCGTCACCCCCATCGCCCGCCAGAACACGACGTCGGTCAGCGCCGTGACGTAGTTCTGGAACCACACGAACTCCCGGCCCTGGGGGTCGGTGAGGCGGTAGTTGAACAGCGAGGTGTAGACGGCCTGCAGGATCGGGTAGGCCGTGACGCCCACCATGATGACGAACGCCGGCCCGGCCAGCATCCAGCCGAGCTTGCGCTCGCCTCGGGCGCGGTCGGA
The DNA here is from genome assembly GCA_039812445.1 of Piscicoccus intestinalis. Taxonomy (GTDB): domain Bacteria; phylum Actinomycetota; class Actinomycetes; order Actinomycetales; family Dermatophilaceae; genus Kineosphaera; species Kineosphaera intestinalis_A. The sequence continues at coordinate 21,195 of JBDIAM010000004.1, forward strand.
CAGGTGCCGGTTGGCCTTCTTGCGCGACGCCCGCGTGTCGGGCGCGACCTTGGGATCCGCTGCGGTGCTCACAACAGGGCCTCCCCCTTCAGCACGTTCTGGATGAGTTCGGTGGCCTCCTGCGGCGTCCGCTCCGGGGTCACGGCCTCCGGCGGGCTGAACACCCGCTGCAGCGCGGTGGAGATGTCGCCGTAGTACTGCGTGACCGGGCGGGCCGCGCCGGCGTCGAGCGACTCGCGGATCAGGGCCGCCATCGGGAACTGCTGCACGACGCGCGGGTCGTCGAAGACCTTCTTGCGCGCCGCCGGGTTACCGGTACCCAGCATGTACTGGACCTGGTTCTCCTGGCTCGTGATGCACTTGATCGCCGACCAGGCCCCGGCCTTGTTGTCGCTGGCCGCGTTGACGCCGAGGATGATGCCGCCGAGCGGCGGGCGCGACTCCTGGCCCTGGGTGGCCTGCGGGTAGCGGGCCCAGGCGATGTCGTCCTGGAAGGGCACCTGGCGCTCGGCGAGCGCGGCCCACACGTACGGCCAGTTGAGCAGGAAGCCCGAGCTGGCGGGGCTGGCGAACTGCTCCAGCGCCGTCTCCTCGTTGGAGGAGGACAGCGCCGGGCCGCCGACGCCCTCCTGGGCGACCTTCTGGATGATGCGGGCCGCGTTCTGGCCCGCCTCGGTGTCGAGGCCGAGCTGCACGTCGACGCCGACGGCCCCGGGGTTGGTGACGATGTGGCCGCCGCCGCTCTCGATGAGCGCGTTGATCCACACCGAGTAGCCCTCGTACCGGCGGGCCTGCACGCCGACCGTCGTGTTCGTCGCCTTGGCGGCGTCGATGACCTGATCCCACGTGACGGGCTGGCTCATGTCGAGCCCGGCCTTCTGCGCCACCGACTTGCGGTACCACAGGACCTGCGTGTTCGCCCACATCGGGGCGCCGACCAGCTGGCCCTTCCAGGTCGCGGGGTCGAGGATCGAGTTCACCGCGTCTTCGGTGAGCTGCGCCTTGTCGGCCTCCGGCACCGGGTCGAGGAAGCCCGCCTCCGCGAACTCCGCGACGAACACGGGGTCGATGCTCATGAGGTCGGTGCCCGGGTCGCCGGCCGCCAGGCGCCGCAGCAGCTGCTGGCGCTGGTCGGTCGCCTCGCGGGGCAGGGTCTGCACCTCGATCGAATACTCGCCGTTCGACGCCTCGCTGCACCGCTGCGCGAGGATCGCCTGGTTGGCCTTACCCTCTTCGCTGACCGCCCCGTCCGGGTTGATGTACCACGTCAACTGCTTGGACGAGGCGGCTGGATCCTGCCCGCCGCACGCGGCGAGCGCCCCCATGGTCACCGCGAGCACTGCCGCCGACACGGCTTTTCGTGTCCTCAACCTACGCCTTGGCACCACGACTCCTTCGTCTCGATACGCATTCGGGAGAATCCGTGCAACGTATACACCATGCTGCGACCCGCCCGGCGTTCTCGCCTGTCTAGCATCTTTTCGACAGCTGATGTCTCGAACTTCGGTATCGGGATCGCCTCGTCGCTGATTCGTGACAGGCAGCGGACCTGCGCACACGTCGGCGTGCAAAGCGCTCACGTGGCCCGTCGGGAGACCGAGCGGCCGCAAGGCGGTTCGGGCGAGGCCACCGAGTGGCGCGGATCACCTGACGCGTCATGTATACCGACGATGGACGACGGACTTGAACAGCCGACCTGGACGTCCGTATCTTCATGTTCGTGCTTGGGGGCACATCAGGGGGAACCGGGACTCTTGGGGGAATCTCGGACCTCGGAACGATCGGCGTGGGGGCGCCGGACCGGGCCGAGTAGCACGACCGCCGCGGACGTTGGGGGACGCGACGGATCTGGGGGCACATGGGGTCTCCGACATCAGCGGGGCCCGCCTTGGGGAAGGCGGGCCCCGCTTCGTCGTGCCAGGGTGGACCGCAATCGCCCGGCATTCCGGGCATCTCGCCCTTCGGGTCGAGCCGGATCCATGATCGAGGAGTCCATCCATGCCCGCAGCCGCCCGCCCGCCGATCGAGGACTACGCCTTCATCGGCAACCGCCGCACGGGCGCGGTGATCTCACGCGAGGGCTCCATCGACTGGCTGTGCCTGCCCGACTTCGACGACCCCGCCTGCTTCACCGCGATCCTCGGCGGGCCCGAGCACGGACGCTGGCTGCTCACCGCCTCCGACTGCACCGGGGTCGAACGCACCTACGTGCACGACGCGATGGTGCTGCAGACGACGTACACGACGCCGACCGGTCGGGTGCGCGTGACCGACCTCATGCCGACGGAGTCGGGCCGGGCCGACATCCTGCGCCGCGTCGAGGGCCTCGAGGGCACCGTGACCATGCAGCACGAGTGGATCGTGCGGCCCTGGTACGGGCTGCATCAGCCGTGGATCCACACCGGCGACCCGCGGCGGCTGTCCGCCGTGGCCGGGCCGTCGCGCTACCTGCTCACCGGCGACCCGCTGCCGCAGGTGCGCGAGCCGGGGCGGCTGTGCGAGTTCGAGGTGCGCGCGGGCGAGGTGCGCGACTTCGACATGGCGTGGGTGCCCTCGCACATCGAGGAGTGCGAGCCGGTCGACGTCGACGGCGATCGCCGCGACGATCGCGCAGGACCAGGAGTGGATGGCCGCCTCCGCCTACGACGGCCCGCACGCGGCGGCGGTGCGCCGCTCGCTGCTCGTGCTGCGCTACCTCAGCCACGAGGTGACCGGCGGGCTCGTCGCCGCGGCGACGATGTCGCTGCCGGAGGACTTCGGCGGCGAACGCAACTGGGACTACCGGTACTGCTGGCTGCGCGACGCGGCTCTCACGCTGGAGGCGCTGCTCGTCGCGGGCTACCGCGACAAGGCGGCCGCGTGGCGCGACTGGCTGCTGCGGGCGGTCGCCGGTGACCCGTCGGCGATGCAGATCATGTACCGCCTCGACGCCGGCCACGACCTGCCCGAACGCGAGCTCGACCACCTGCCCGGCTACCGCGATTCGCGCCCGGTGTACCTGGGCAACGGCGCCGTCGACCAGCGCCAGATCGACGTGCTCGGCGAGGTCATGGTGGCCCTGGAGATGTCGCGCGAGCAGGGCATGACCGGCAACCCCGACGCCCTCGCGCTGCAGGGCGCGCTCGTCGACGACCTCGCCGGGCACTGGCGCGAGCCCGACCACGGCATCTGGGAGATCCGCGCGGAACTGCGGCATTTCACGCAGTCGCGGGTGATGGTGTGGGCGGCCATGGACCGGGCGATCACCGCGCACGAGAAGCGCGGCATGCCCGGCGACGTGCAGAACTGGCGGCGCATCCGCGACGAGGTGCGCGAACTCATCGAGACGGAGGGGTTCGACGAGCGGCGCGGCTGCTACACCCAGCACGACGCGACCAGCGAGGTCGACGCCTCGCTGCTGCTGCTGCCGAGCGTCGGCTACTGCGAGGCGACCGACGAGCGCTTCGTCGGCACGGTGGCGGCCATCGAGGAGGACCTGCTGCGCGACGGCCTCGTGCTGCGCTACCGCACCGAGAGCGGCGTCGACGGGCTCTCCGGCGACGAGCACCCGTTCTTCCTGTGCTGCTTCTGGCTCGTGTCGGCGTACGCGCGGATGGGGCGGGTGGACGACGCCGAGCGCTACCTGGAGTGGCTGCTGTCGCTGAGCAACGACGTCGGGCTCATGGCCGAGGAGGTCGACCACGAGGGCACGTTCTACGGCAACTTTCCGCAGGCGTTCTCGCATCTGGGGTTGATCCGCGCCGCCTACGACCTGCAGGAGGCCCAGCGGAGGCGGTGAGGCCGGGCGAAGCCGGTGAGCCGGGGCGAAGCCGGTGAGCCGAGGCGGAGGCGGTGAGCCGAGGCGGAGGCGGTGAGGCGGGGCGAAGAGGCCACACCTGGGCACGTCGGACCGCGTGGAGCGCCGATGCGCCGGTAGCGTCGCGGGAATGGACCTCATCGTGCCGCTGCGGGCGCCGGCGGGTGCCCGGCTCGAGGCCGTCGGCGGCAAGGCCGTCAACCTGCACGCGCTGCTGAGCGCGGGGCTGCCGGTGCCCGACGGGTTCGCGGTGACCACCCGCGCCTACCGCGAGGCGACCGCCGCCCTGGCGCCGGCGCTGACCGAGTTGTTCGACCGGCTCCGCGAGCCGGGCCTGGACGCCGCGCAGCTGAGCGAGGTCGCCGCCCGCATCCGCGAGTTCGTCAGCCTCATCGATGTGCCCGCGGCGCTGGTGGCGCAGGTGCGGGCGGCGTACGGGGAGCTGAGCGCCGACGAGGACGTGCCGGTGGCCGTCCGGTCGTCGGCGACCGCCGAGGACCTGGGCGACGCGAGCTTCGCCGGGCAGCAGGACACCTACCTCAACGTGGTCGGCGCCGACGCGGTGGTCGCCGCAGTGCACGCCTGCTGGGCGAGCCTGTGGACCAGCCGCGCGGTCGCCTACCGGCGCGAACGCGGCATCGATCCGGCGGGCGTGGCGCTGGCCGTGGTCGTGCAGCGGATGGTCGACGCGGCCTCCGCCGGCGTGCTGTTCACGGCCGACCCGGTGACCGGCTGCCGCACCCGCACGGTGATCGACGCCAACGCCGGGCTCGGGGAGTCGGTGGTCTCCGGGGAGGTGAACCCCGACCGGTACGTCGTCGACACCGCGACCGGGGAAGTGCTGGAGCGTCGGGTCGGCGACCGGTCCGTGGCGGTGCGCGCTCGCGCCGGCGGCGGGGTGTCGCGGGAGGCGGTGACCGCCGACGGTCCGCTGCTCTCCGACGCGCAGCTGGGTTCCCTTGCGGCGCTGGGGCACCGGGCCCAGGAGCTGTTCGGCGCCCCGCAGGACACCGAGTGGGCGATCGACGCCGAGGGCGCCGTCTGGCTGACCCAGGCCCGCCCGGTGACCACGCTGTACCCGCTCGTGCACCGCGCCGACGGCGCGCCCGGCCGCGGGCGCAGGCTCTACTTCTGCGCGTCGCTGGCGCAGGGGCTGACCCGGCCGATCACGCCGCTGGGGCGCTCGGCCTTCAAGCTGCTCACCGCCGGCGGCGCCCGGATCGTCGGCTTCGACGTGCCGGACGTGCGCCGCGGCGCCCCCGCCTACGCCGAGGGCGGCCAGCGCATCTTCGGCGACATCACCGCGGTGGTCCGCAACCCCGTGGGCCGCCGGATCGCCACGTTCGCGATGTTCTACATGGAGACCCGCTCGGGGGTGGCGCTGCGGGCGCTGGCCGACGACCCCGACTTCGCGCCTCGATCCGGCCTGCGCAGCGCGCGCGACTCGGCCCGGGCGGTGCGCCGGATCGGCCGGATGCTGCTGGCCTCGGGGCTGCCGGCGCACGCGGCGGTCGCGCTGCGCGACCCCGACGAGGCGGTGCGCCGCTCGTGGGCGACGATCGGCGCGCTGCGCGGGGTGCTGGACCTGCCCGCCGAGGCCACCCCCGCCGAACGGCTCGACGCGGTGGAGCGCGTGCTGTCGACGCGGGCGCCGGTGACGATGCCGGGCTTCGTCGGCTACGCGGCACCTGGCTTCGTCGCGCTCGGCGCGGCCCGCCGGCTCGCCGTCGACCCCCGCCCCGGCGAACTGGAGACCGTGCTGCGGGGCCTGCCGCACAACGTCACGACCCAGATGGACCTCGACCTGTGGGCGCTCTCGCAGCGCGTGGCCGTCACCGGGTCGGAGCCCGCCGCCGCCGACCTGGCGGACTTCCTGACCCGCTGGGGCGACCGGGCCGTCTCCGAGATCGACCTGGGGATGCCGCGCTGGCGCGAGCAACCCGAGCACCTGGTGGGGATGCTGCGCAACTATGCGCGCACGGGCGCCGCCGGCTCGGGACCGGATCCGGCGGCGCAGTTCGAGCGGGGCGCGCGGGAGGCGCAGGAGGCGGTCGACGCGCTGCTCGACCGGGTCGGCAACCCGGTGCGCCGGGCCGCGTTGGGGTTCGCGCTCGATCGGGCGCGCCGCCTCATCGGCCTGCGCGAGACCCCCAAGCTCGGGCTGATCACGCTGCTGGCCCGCGCCCGCGAGCAGCTGCTGCTCATCGGGGAGCAGCTGGCCGCCGACGGCCGGCTGGACGACGCGCACGACGTCGCGTTTCTCGACGTCATCGCGATCCGCGAGGCGCTGGACGGGGCCGACGTGCGCCCCCTGGTCGCCGCGCAGCGCGCCGACTACGAGGCCGAGCTGCGCCGCCGCCACATCCCCCGGCTGCTGCTCTCGGACGGCACCGAACTGGAGGCGCTCGCCCGGCCGCTGGCCCATTCTCTGTCGCAGGCCCAGGCCGATGAGCACACGCTCACCGGCACCCCCGCCTCCAGCGGCGTGGTCACGGCCCCGGCGCGGGTGGTCACCGACCCGGTGGGCGCGCACCTGGAGCCGGGCGAGATCCTCGTCGCGCCCTCGACCGACCCCGGCTGGACCCCGCTGTTCCTCACCGCCGGCGGCCTGGTCATGGAGATGGGCGGCAGCAACAGCCACGGCGCCGTCGTCGCCCGCGAGTACGGCATCCCCGCCGTCGTCGGGGTGCGCGACGCCGCCGCCACCCTCGTCACCGGCCAACTCGTCACGGTCGACGGCGCCGCGGGAGTGGTGCGTCTGGAGGACGAGCCGCTGACGGGCCCGCCGAGCCGCTGACTGGCCCGCCGAGGCGCTGAACGCGGCCTGCCGCGACGCTGAACGCGGCCTGCCGCGACGCCCGGTCTCACTTCGCGGGAGCCGGTTCTCGACTGCCGGGACTGGACCGCCGGGGTGCCGCGGAACCGGCTCCGCGGGGTTGGTTCGGCGGAGGCCGACCGGTCCAGTCCGACGGCACAGGCTCCCGTGCGAAGTGGGGTGCGGCGGAGTGGCCGACGGGCCGCGCGGCGGCTGACGGGCCGCGCGGCGGAGTGGCTCACGGGCGGTGCGGCGGCGTGGCTGACGGGCCGCGCGGCGGAGCGGCTGCGGAGCGGGCGGCGCTGAGGTCAGCCCTCGAGCCGGCGGCGGCGGGCGTTGTAGGCGAGGCGGAACAGCCAGGTGGTGGGCACCTGACGGCCGGTGCTGACGTACTCGACGGCGGCGTCGGAGAACAGGGTGCCGGACAGCATGTCGAAGCCGATGCCGCGCCCGGCGAGCAGCAACTGGTCGCCGACGCGCACCGGCTGGTCGAGGTCGGGGGCGTACCGGGTGTGGTCGTCGCAGATGATCGCCAGCACCGCCACCGGTAGCCGCTGGGTGCGGTCCTCGGGGTGGCGCAGCAGGTCGCGCAGGGTCAGTTCGTGGGTGCGCAGCCAGCGCACGACCGACGGGGCGTGCGCCCGGTCGAGCTGCAGCAGCACCGTCTCCGGGGTGGCCGAACCGCAGCGCCGCCGCAGCGCCTTGAGCACGCCCTGGGCCCACTCGTCGTCCTGCTCGATGACCTGCTCGAGAAAACTCCACAGGTGCGGGGCGATGACCCGGGCGAGGATCTCGCGGGCGACGAGCTGGCTCGGCACGAACACGGAGTCGGGGTCGAACGCGTCGAGCAGCGCCTCGTGGCGGATCGTGCTCTGCCGCACGCTGATGAACATCCCGGAGTCCTCGCGGCGGGCGTGCGCCGCCACCGCGAGATTCGTCGCGTCGCGCCCGGCTCCGGCGACGACGCCGACGGCTCCGGTGAGGTCGGGGTCGCCCTCCTGCGGGGAGACGTGCGTGACGTCGAGTCCCGCGGCGGTGAAGTCGGCGGTGACCTCCCGGGTGAACTTGTTGTCGCCGACGATCACCCAGCGACCGTCGGCCAGCCCCTCCCGGCGCGGCGGCAGCGGCGTGCCGCGCGGGTTGAGAAACCACGTGAACAGCTGGTATGTCGACGGTCGACGCAGCGCCATGAGCAGGTACTCGCCGTACTCGTCGTAGGGGTTGACGACGCCGGCAGGGTCGAAGTCGCGCATCCGTTCGGCGATCTCGCGGTCGTCGGCGCGGGCGTAGACGGGCAGCTCGGGGCGCAGCAGGTTGACGCTCATGACGATCGAGAGGTTGGCCTCGCTGTCGTCGGTCAGGGCGATGACGCCCGCGCAGTGCGGGTGCCCCAGGCCGGCGAGTCCGAGCATCGCGGGGTTCGTCGCGTTGCCCTCGATGGCCGGCGCGTCGACGACGAGCGATCCGGCCGTCATCTTGTCGATCGCCGCCTGGCTGATGTCGACGACGACGAACCGCTTGCCGAGGTCGTCCAGGCTCATACACACCCGCCGGCCGGTCTGGCCGTAGCCGGCGACGATGAAGAACGGCTCGGCGATCTTGGCCACCCGGCGCCGGAACCGCTGCAGCGCCACCGCCTCCCGGAAACCGCGGTCCTGCATGAGCGCGAACAGCGCCCCGATCGAGTAGGCCCACCCGACGACCGAGGCGTAGATCGCGACGATGACCCACATCCGCTGCAGCGTGGTGAACGGGTACGGCAGCTCGCCGAAGCCGATGGTCGTGGCCGTGTAGGAGATGACGTAGAACGCGTCGAACGCGGTGAGCTGGTGCGGGCGGCCCTGGTCGTCGACGCCCGGGATGAGCATGAGCCCGAGCACCGAGATCGAGAACGTCGAGATGAGCACGATGAGCGGCCCGCGCATGCGCCGCAGCACGAGGAAGATCGCGTCGGTCGAGGGCACCTCGGTGGGCACCGGCACCGCCACCCGGCGCAGCGGCGCCGTGTAGGCCGTCGGCTGCCGCCGGGCCATCAGCATGAGCAGCGGGTTGGCCATGACCGCCTGCGCTCAGTGCCTGCGGTAGGAGACGGTCTCGACGACGAGCAGCACGACCGAGACGACGTTGGCGAACAGCGCACCGCCGGAGAGCGAGACGACGCTGGCCGTGTGGGAGGCGGTCAGGCCGCCGTCGGCGACCATCGTCGCCCAGATGTACACCCCGACCGCGGCGAGCAGCTGGATGTCGGCGACCAGGCTCGTGGCGAGGTAGACCGCCCCGATCTGCGTTCGGTCTCCGAACTTCAGCACCGTCGCGATGAGCGAGACGACGACCGCCGCGTACAACTCGTAGATGTTGTGCACGCGCGCCTCGGTGATGTCACCGATGAAGAATCCGAAGTTCAGCGTGGCCGCGAGCAGCACGAAGAACCCGAAGACGACCTTTTCGAGGTTCACCTCGCCAGGGTAACGGCGCCCCACCCCACCTGGCCGAAGGCTGCCCTTTCGGTCGAGGGCTCGTGCTGTGGCAGGAGCCCTCGACCGAAAGGGCAGCCTTCGGGCGAGTGGGCGGGGCCGAGTGGGCGAGGGCCGAGGGGGCGAGGGCCGAGGGGATGGGGGCGGGGGTACTGGCGGGGCCTGGGCGGGGGTCGGGTTCGCGACGTAGGGTGCGTCGGGTGAGTGACGCTCCCACGATCGACACCGTCGGCGCGCTGCGCGCCTCCGGGCACGAGGCCAAGCACCTGCGTGCCGAGATCCGTGACAACCTGCTGACCGCGCTGGCCGAGGGCGCCGACCCGTGGCCCGGCCTGCACGGCTTCGACGACACCGTGCTCCCCCAGCTCGAACGGGCCCTCATCGCCGGCCACGACGTCGTGCTGCTCGGTGAGCGCGGGCAGGGCAAGACCCGGCTGCTGCGCACCCTCGTCGGGCTCCTCGACGAGTGGACGCCGGTCATCGCCGGCTCCGAGCTCGGCGAACATCCCTACGAGCCGATCACCGCGCTGTCCCAGCGCCGGGCCGCCGAACTCGGCGACGACCTGCCGATCACCTGGCGGCACCGCAGCGAGCGGTACGCCGAGAAGCTGGCCACCCCCGACACCTCCGTCGCCGACCTCATCGGCGACGTCGACCCGATCAAGGTCGCCGAAGGCCGCTCCCTCGGCGACCCCGAGACCATCCACTACGGCCTCATCCCGCGCGCGCACCGCGGCATCGTCGCCGTCAACGAGCTGCCCGACCTCGCCGAGCGCATCCAGGTCGCGATGCTCAACGTCATGGAGGAGCGCGACATCCAGATCCGCGGGTACGTCATCCGGCTCCCGCTCGACGTGCTCGTCGTCGCCTCCGCCAACCCCGAGGACTACACGAACCGCGGCCGGATCATCACCCCGCTGAAGGACCGCTTCGGCGCCGAGATCCGCACTCACTACCCCACCGCGCTCGAGGACGAGATGGCGGTGATCCGCCAGGAGGCCGATCTCGTCGCCGAGGTGCCCGACGCGCTCATCGAGATCCTCGCCCGGTTCACCCGGTCGCTGCGCGAATCCCCCTCGATCGACCAGCGGTCCGGCGTCTCGGCCCGGTTCTCGATCGCCGGCGCCGAGACGCTCGCGGCCGCGGCTCGGCACCGCGCCGCCCGGCAGCACGAGGAGCACGCGGTGGCCCGCGTCGTCGACCTGCAGTCGGCGCTCGACGTGCTGCGCGGCAAGCTGGAGTTCGAGTCCGGCGAGGAGGGCCGCGAGGACGAGGTGCTCGCCTACCTCTCGCGCACCGCCACGGCCGCCACGGTGCGCGCGCACCTGGCCGGCATCGATCTGGCTCCGATCGTCAGCGCGGTCGAGGAGGGCGCGCTCATCACCACCGGCGAGCAGGTCGGCGCCCGCGAACTGCTCGACGGGCTGCCCGAATCGGCCGCCGCCACGTTCGCGGAGGTCGACGAGCGGCTCGGCGCGAGCGAGGAGGGGCAGCGCGCGTGCGCCGCCGAACTCGCCCTCGAGGGCCTGTACCTGGCCCGGCGCATCAGCAAGGACACCGACGGCGCGCAGACGGTGTACGGCTGATGAGCCGGCACGCGCGCGGCGCCCGCTACGGGCGCTACGTCGAGGGGCCGGACCCGCTGGCTCCCCCGGTCGACCTCGGTGACGCGCTCTCGGCGATCGGCGAGGAGGTCATGGCCGGCACGTCGCCGCAGCGGGCCATGCGCGAGTACCTGCGCCGCGGCTCGCCGGACCGCGTCGGCCTCGACGAGCTGGGCCGCCGGGTCGCCGAGCGCCGCCGCGAGCTGCTGCGCAAGCACCGGCTCGACGGCACCCTGCAGGAGGCCAAGGAGCTGCTCGACAAGGCGGTGCTCGCCGAGCGCAAGCAGCTCGCCCGCGACCTCGACGACGACGCCCGGTTCGCCGAGATGCGCATCGAGAACCTGCCCGCCTCGACGGCCGCGGCGGTGCGCGAGCTCGCCGACTACCAGTGGCGCAGCACCGAGGCCCGGGAGGCGTACGAGCAGATCAAGGACCTGCTCGGCCGCGAGGTGCTCGAGCAGCGGTTCACCGGCATCAAGCAGGCGCTGCAGGGCGCCACCGACTCCGACCGCGAGGCCGTCAACGAGATGCTCGACGACCTCAACTCCCTGCTCGAGCAGCACCGGCGCGGGGAGGACACGAGCGCCGACTTCGCCGACTTCATGGCCAAGCACGGCGAGTTCTTTCCCGAGAACCCGCAGACCATCGACGAACTCATCGACACGCTGGCCCGGCGGGCAGCGGCCGCGGCACGGTTCCGCAACTCGCTGAACCCCGAGCAGCGGGCCGAGCTCGACGCGCTCGCCCAGCAGGCGTTCGGCTCCCCCGAACTCATGGAGTCGCTCTCGCGCATGGACGACAACCTGCGCGCGCTGCGCCCCGACGAGGACTGGACCCGCTCCGAGCACTTCAGCGGCGAGCAGGGCCTCGGTCTCGGAGACGGTACCGGCGCCCTCCAGGACGTCGCCGACCTCGACGCCCTCGCCGACCAGCTCGCCCAGGAGCACACCGGCGCCGACCTCAGCGACGTCGACCTCGAGGCGCTGACCCGCCAGCTCGGCGAGGGCGCGGCCGCCGACGTGCAGGCCCTGGCCGAGCTGGAGCAGGCGCTGCGGGAGTCGGGCCTGCTGGCCCGCGCGCCCGACGGCTCGCTGCGGCTCTCGCCCAAGGCGATGCGGCGCCTGGGCAAGACGCTGCTGCGCGACGCGACCGACAAGATCTCGGCGCGCGCCGGCAACCGCGACGCCCGGCGCTCCGGCCACGCCGGGGAGTTCAGCGGCGCGTCCCGCGAGTGGCAGTTCGGCGACACCGAGCCGTGGGACGTCACCCGCACCGTCACCAACGCCGTGCTGCGCGAGGCGGCCGAGGGCCGGGCCGACGCTGCGACCACCGGCCGGCCCGGTGACCCGACC